>JAUZEU010000587.1 GCA_030838885.1 Bryobacterales bacterium
GTGAACAAGCTTCGGCAGGCGCTGGGGGACTCGGCCGACCGGCCCCGGTACATCGAAACAGTTCCCGGCAAGGGATACAGATTCATCGCACCTCTCCAGCGCGCTTCGGTAAAGACGGTGCTGGAGATAGCGCCGCCGGCAGCTCTTCGGGTCGAGCCTATGCCTCGCGAGCGGCAGAGACCGTGGGCGCCGTTTCTCGCGAGCGCGGCTTTGATCGTGATTGGGGGCGGATTCTGGCTCGCCCGCAGCCGCCCGGAACCGGCCGCAATGGCAAAGCCTGCGACATTTGCGGTCGCACCGCCCCCCGGGTTCGTGTTAGAAGCTGCCGTCAGCCGACAGTCGTTCGCACTGTCGCCCGATGGAACACATCTGGCGTTTACCGCTATGGATACGAGTGGGGCGTTCAGCGCTTTCGTTCGCGATCTCAACTTGCTCGAGCCGCGGCTGATTCCGGGCAGCGAAGGCGTCCACACCCTCTTCTGGGCGCCCGACAGCCAGTCCCTCTTTTTGACGGTTAAGGGGAAACTCCTGCGGACGCCACTCGAGGGTGACGCTCGCGTAGTTCTCGGCGACTCGCCCGGATTCCTGTTTTCCGGCGCCTGGATCAGCCCCGAGAAACTGTTACTTGCCGGCAGTCTGGCGAGCTACTGGATTTCTCCCTCCGGCGGCTCTTTTGAACCACTCAAGGAGCTGTATCGATGGCCCCAGATCTTACCCGACGGTGAGCACATTCTTTACGTGACCTGGGACTCTCAGACCAACCGCCATCGAGCGCGCGTGGCCGGATTCGGCGATCCGGGCTCGGCCAGGGATCTAATCGAATCGGACTCGCGAGTGCTATACACAGCCTCGCAGGCGGATCCACGCGCCGGCTACCTCATGTACCTCCGGGCCGGCAATCTGCTGGCGCAGCGTTTTGATCCCCGCTCTCTGCGGGTTACGGGAGAAGCCATGCCCGTGGTCAACAACGTCTACTCGTTCCGGCCCACCGGTGGGGCGGATTTTTCGGTTTCGGGCAGCGGCGCCATTGCTTATCAAAGCGTCGCCTGCCGTTCCCAACTGGTGTGGGTGGATCGGCAAGGAAGGCAGGTTGGATCCGCCGGCCCCGCCAATGTCAATGTGAACTCAGGCCGCCTCTCACCGGACGGTCGGAAGCTGGCGACTGCGATCTACGATGTCGAGCGCGGTGGTCAGAATCTGTGGATTCTCGATATCAAGAGCAACGTCGCGCGCGAATTGACGCTGGAGCCCGGCGTCCGGGACGCTCCCGTCTGGTCGCCGGATTCGAAGACGCTTGGGTTCCTGCACGCTGCTGTGGGTAAACCGCCCCAGGTCCGTATCCGCGGGGCGGGGGAGAACGATGCAGAGGAAACGCTGGCCCCGGCTGAATTCCAGATGCCGACCGACTGGTCTCCCGATGGACGCTTCATCGTTTTCGAGAACACCGGAATTGCGCGGCTTTCGAGCGAAATCCAGAGCGACGTCTTGATGTTCGACCTGGCCCACGGCCGTAAGGTGATTCCAGTGCTGAGCACACGTTTTCATGAGGCCAATGCCGCGTTCTCCCCGGATGGAAAGTGGCTTACGTTTACCTCGAACGAATCCGGGCGGCCCGAGGTCTATGTCCAGGCTTTTGAGTCAACGGGAGTTCCGCGCGTCACGGGAGAGCGTCATCTCGTAACCCGCTCCGGCGCCCAGGCCCTGCGTTGGCGGCGCGACGGGAAGGAACTGTTCTATCTCGCGTTGGACGGGCGCGTGTACGCAATTCCTGCCAAGCTCTCTCCGAAACCTGAATTCGGTCCGCCGACTCCGCTTTTCACCATTTCCACCGAAGCCAGAGCTGCGATCCATTCGGTCCTGGGTTTCGATGCGTCCCCCGACGGACAGAGATTCCTAATCCCGGCTGTGAGCTCCCGGCACGGCCCGTCGCTGGTAGTGATGCAGAACTGGGAAGCAGCGCTTCTGCCAAGCCGGTCGAAAACGATGCCCTGAAATGTCAGGGATGTGTAGCAGCTAATCAGCCGGCCCAACCTGACCTTTCCAGAGCCCTGTTACTCCCCGATTTCGCCACACAACCAAAAAAACAGGCAATTCATTGCCATTCCATGGCTGACTCTACGACGGCCTGGATCCGCCAACTGCGGTGGATTTGTGGAGGAAGAAGGCAAGTTCGGGAACTGCGTGATACCAAGTCGCATGCGTCGGTTGTATTTTGGCACTGGAAGATTCGATTCAGACGGAGAGTTCTTCCGCGTGCCCATGGACGACGCCACATATCGGTAGAATTACCTGCCGGCTCGAGGTCGGCCCAGTTCCGCCATCCACCGGTGAACGAAGGTTGATGGCATTTGACGAGCCGGATAAGCCCTGGTCCGGGCGCCTCTGACTGGCGCGTGTCCTGCTGCACCCGAGCCTTCGGTGAAATGCCGCTGCAAAACCAGCGCTATCGCGGCGCGGGTTCCGCTGTCGGCCAGGGCCCGTAAACCGGAGGTAATCGCTGTGTCCAGCGCGCTTCACAAATTGTGCAGAGGCCCAGACCTGATCGGTGTGCAGTTCGACTGAGACTCGGACAGGTGCTTTAGGCATGATCGAAATGTTCAACGCTCCGCCCCAACTTTGCCAACCTTCGTCCGTTCAGCGAGATCTTCGGGCCAGATCGCTGCACCGCGAGGTCCCGATTTTGCTTCAGCCACGGTTCCAAATGGTTCGTGGGTGCATCCCGGATACAGGTCTATAACGCCGGCCGGCTGCCAGGAAGGCCGTTAGCCGCTTTCATCAACTGTCCCCCTCGGACCGGTCGGAGTGATGGCAATTGTCTCCCCAAAGCGCACGATCTGGTACGCCCAGCGCCGGAGATCTCGTTCTGCGAGTTCAGAGCGGATGGCCGGCCATTCGGAACTCAGGCTTGCGAAATGGCACTGCTGGAAAGTTGGTGTATGGCCCGATCACCCACGGGTAACGGCGAAGTGGCTATCTTGCGACCCTGCCGCCGCGTTGAAGCAAACTCGCCACTTCGCGACTTATCTGGCCAATCGTGATGCCCGCGCGACTTTAACTGGACCGAAACATTGAGGTTAGAGGCGTGTGCACAGATTGGACCAGATAGTGCAGTGAAGCTAGTTGATGATCTAGCGGGTCCCGCCAGTGCAAGTTTCCCAGTTGGCACTGTAGTGATATCCGGCGATGGAGCGGGTGACCAAACCATCGAAAGCCCGGAAGTAAAAGTCCTCGTGGGCTGGGTGCAAATCCGGTCTGCTCCGACAAGGAGGGCAAGCAAAGCAGCAGGTCGTAGCGCAAGCGAACCGTAGTTAAGCCTCGAAAACAATCTCCCTCACCAGAATCGGAGTGTGGGGTTAACGGGAATGCCGAAACTGTTATCTGGAGTTGAAGGCCAGCGTTTTCGGTGAAGTACTGGGTATAGGCAGCCGAAAAGTTCCCCGTGGTCTCAGAGGACGACATGTTGCGAAAGAGCATCAATGAAAGCTCAGAACCAGTCGTGGGTCGCCTAGGCATATGCGAATATGCACAGCGAAGGCACCTTGTATAAGCCGCCAGACGGTGAAGTCGGGGTGTGCCCGCGAGTGGGGCGGATGGGGCCGAATAAGTGTGGATGGACCGGGACAGAATAACCCGGACCGGAGCGAGGGCCCCTGGGGTAGAGCGGTCGAGTCCGCTCGCACGGAGGTGTTCATAAGCGCATCGTCCCTGACACAGAGCAGGGAATCGCGATGCAAGCAGAGAGCACGAAGGGCGATGGCAAACCAGCTTGCTGGGAAGGCCGCGTCTGAAATTCCGGCCTTGAAGCCGTACCGGGGAAAACCCGCCGTACGGAATTTTAGGGGAGGCAATGGAAACGTCGGCATCATTCGAAGCCCGGTCCGCGCCATTGCCTTACCCGACAAGCGGAATTAACCAGCCAATCTGTTTGATTGTAGAGCGCTTACGCTGAAAGCTTTGGTTCAAACCGATTGGCCGGTTAATTTTGACCAGGGACGATCTATCGCTCAGAACGGTGATCCAAACCACCTACCGGGCCAGTGTCTTACATGGCGACGGCACGTCAACTGGGATTCGTAAACACGGCGGCGTCACCCGTTACGCGTCGCCCGCAGCCGGGCGGCCGCGTGGGCGGCCTGCTTGCTTCGCAACCACAACAGCAACAGCGGCAGCACCCCCACAACAAACCGATAGTCCCGGCCTGGAAAGACTCGGGCGTTTCCGCGCTCGAATCCGGCCCGCGCTTCTCGCGCGCACCGTGCAGCAGAGATACAGAAGAATTGCGGGGGCGCCGCGACCATGCCTCTAGGAAAGCCGGACACTTCATCGAATTCGCTCTCTATCGGACCTGGCCATACTTGGGCCACAGTGACGCCTGTTCCTGAAAGGTCGGCGGACAGCGCCTCGCTGAACCCGGCCACGAAGTACTTGCTCCCTGCATACGTTGCCGCATTTGGCAGAACCGTCAGGCGCACCCGACCCGATGTTGAGCACTCCAGCACGGCGGCGCTCCACCATCCCGGGCAGGCCACTGCTGGTCCGAACGATTTGCCGGGTGCGTGCCCACTTCGCGCGATCGAACAACACTGAATCGCCCCAATCCCGCGTTGTTTACCAGCACATCCACCGCGCCGGCCTTCTCGGACACTTTCGCGAGCAGACTCTCGGCCTCATGCTCATCCGATAAATCCGCCGCCAACACTACAACCTTCAATCCTGGATACCGTAGCAGCAGTTGGCCGCGCAGCTGCTCAAGCCGGTCCAGCCCTCCGGACCGCCAAAACCAGCGTCTCCGCTCGGTCGCCGAACTCCAGAGCCAGTTCGCGCCCAATGCCTGACGAGGCTCCCGTTATCAAAACCGTGCCGTGTTTTTTCTTGTCCGCCGCCATAGCGCTTACCCTCGCGCCCGAATCAGGCCGATTCCCAGGACGATCAGACATCCGCCCAGCACAAACACGCCGATCCACAGCAGCGCGATGAGTCCGCCAGGCTGGGTCCTGCCGTTGCCTATCGCCGCGCCGAAGAAACCGGCGCTCACCAG
This sequence comes from Bryobacterales bacterium, assembly GCA_030838885.1. GTDB lineage: Bacteria > Acidobacteriota > Terriglobia > Bryobacterales > Bryobacteraceae > BOG-234. The sequence goes on from JAUZEU010000587.1 coordinate 5,039, forward strand.
AACAGGAGCTGCCGCGAATCCAATCCGCACCGCCCATCCGATTGGCGCGGACAAGCCTGCCTGGTCGGTGAAGACCAGCGCAACGAGCGCGAGAATCGTGAGCACGCCGGCGTGCGCGTGACCGGCTCGGAGCATCGAGCGCTGAGATTCTGTGAACCCGGCATACTTGCCCGAAAGGATACCAAGAAGAAATGTGCCGCCGTACTCAATGGTGGCCACCGCGATCAGCAGGAGACCTGCGATCAGTTTCGTTGCATTGGTCATAGTCGTTCCTATCGAACTCCAAACGGAAAGAGGTCAGGGAATCCCGCCACGAGCACCGTGGCAATAAACACCAACTGCAGAAGGGTCCTCAGTGGCAAGGCCGTCGCCGGTCTGCCGCCAATCGTCAGACCCTCGCGGGCGGCCCGTATGTTCGCGGGGAATAGCGAGATCAACAGCAGCGCCAGGCACGCCGCGGCGACGGGCGCGATCGCCGGGATCAAGAGTCCGACCGCGCCAAGTATTTCCAACACGCCCGTGGTGCTCACGATAAGGTCAGGATGCGGAAAGGTACTTGGGACCATGGCGAGGAGATCGCCTCTCTGCTTTCCCCAATGAGCAGATGCCGTGAACAGGAACATCAGAGCAAGCCCGCCGCGCAGGCACCAGGTCCAACTGTTTAACAGATCCACGCCGGCAACGCCTATAACCTTCAAAAGCAACGCGGACATTACCAGAACTATGAATGGAATCATGGGTTACCTGTCCGTAGTCAAATCCTTTTCACGCAGTAGAATGAACAGCTTAAATGATCTTGCCGACTGCGCGTTACCCCGTAACAACGATGCGTCGAAGAGGGCTCATGCGGAGAAAGGTGATTGTAGCGAGTTGTTACCCAGAGCGCCAACTGATTGATTCTTCTCGCGCCGAGGTTTTGACTACGGACAGGCTTGAGCAGAAGGATCTCACGGCCGGGCAAATCGACGAGGAAATAATCGAGCGTTATTGGCGTTACTTTATGCGAGAAAAGCGAGTGCGCTCCAAAGACGTGTGCGCGCTCCAGGAGCTTTGGGTGTTCCACCGTTTAGTCGCTGCCCGAGGTAATCAGGGCGCGTGCTCCGAAGGCAGATGCGATTTGTAAACCAAACAGCGAAACGCCTCCTGTGCCCTGCAAAAGAACTGTCTGGCCAGAGGAAAGCCGAATCTCAGTCCCGCGGTCCCGGACTGATGAAAAGTCCCGGTCCCCCACGAAAACGGGGACGTAACCATATGGACTATTCAACAGCCTTCTTACTCGATCGTATAAAGTGGATCGAATTCAGGTACTCCCGAACGCCTTCCCGCAATCCAGCGCAACACGTACACGACCCGGGGCTTGCTCACATTCCCGGTTAGCCCGTTCGGAATGATCTCGAGGATAAGATGAGCGCCGTTGTCCCTGAAGTAGTCGATATCCGGCTCGACGTATTCGCAATCGACTCCACCGATCGTTTTCCGGTTCTTCTCATGAAATGTGAGCTGCACGTTCGCTTCACCGAACTGATTCTGTTTGAAACTGCTCGTGGCGTCTCCGTGCAACGTGAGATCGATTGCCGGCTGGGTATCAAATTCTCCCTGCTGCGCTGCCCGCCGCACCTGGTCAACCAGCGTCGCGTCCGCATAGCCGAAAATCCGATCCGGCGCAAGCGCTGCCAGATCGAAAGTCCTGAAATAATCCAGCGGCGATTTTTGCGGTAGCGAAATCTGCTGCATGGCTGTCGTGATGTTCAGGAGACAGGCGAGGCGATCGGGATGTTCTTCCATCAATTGCGCGTACGCGTCGCTGGCGGAACCCGTCAGGCTCGCGCCGAATATCTGCCCGAGCAACGACTTTTTCGACAAAATGTCAGTCCATCGGGCTCCTGCGAAGTGAAAATTTCCGTCCTTCGGCAGCAGCATCAAATCCAGTTGCCCTGGAGCGTTTGGGGAAATTGCCACCGGCTGAAAACCCGCCTGTTCATGTCCGTCCGCGAAGGCGACAATCGAGTAGTTATCCGCGAAGTTGTTGTGGAATGGTAGTTCGAGCCTGACGCTCGGACCGTTGATAAAATTCCGGAAGAGCTGGTTTTGCGCGCCATCACGAACTGTCAGGAGAATTTGTGAGCCTTGCGGCATCGGCTGCCGCGTACCATCGAATACGTTAACAGTTACGAAACCGGCGTTTGGATCTGCTGCCGGTTTGACCGCGATCGGTGAGGTGGCGAGTCTTGGGTTTGCCATTGCGCTGCGAGTATAACGCGACCGGGTAACGGGCCGGAACTGGCAGGTATACTGAACGCGATGCTCGCATGCCTCCTGGCGTCCTGGCTGTTTGCCGTCCCCGATACTTCGGTGCCCGACCGGCTCTATGCGGCTGGGCAGTTCGACAAAGCAGCGACCATGTACCGGCAGATGTTGCAGCAGGCTCCGAACGACGCGGGTCTGCTGGCCCGTCTGGGCGCGACCGATTATCAACTGGGTCTGTTCACGGAAGCGGAGAGTTCATTCCGCAAGGCTGTCCGGGTGGCTCCGGATATGGAGCAGGCGGAAGTGGGGCTGGGCACCACCCTGCTGTCGCTGGACCGGGCGAAGGAGGCGATTCCTTTTCTTGAGAGGGCCGCGCGGCTGCGGCCAAACGACCGCATGGCGCTTCGCGCCCTGGGACATGCGTACCAGAAGAACAACGATTTCTTCGCGGGGGAGCGCACGCTGCGGGCGCTGGTGGACGCGGATCCGAACGACGCAGAGAGCCAGCATTACCTGGGCGCGCTGCTTTACGACAACAACTATTACCTTCCGGCGCTGGCGGCTCTGGATACGGCGCTGCGCCTCAATCCGGGAGACGATCAGGCGCGCATCTTCAGGGCGGGCGCGCTGGCTCAACTGGGGCGCACGGAACATGCGGCAGCGGAATACAGGAACCTGCTCGACAAACCCTCCGCGGCGGCGCAACCGGAACTGTGGCTGGGATATGCGCAGTTCCTGTTCGGGAACGATCAGGTGAAACCGGCCCTGGCAGCGATCGACAGAGCTCTCTCGTTGCTGCCCGATTCGGCGAAGCTGTATTTCTGGCGGGCGAGAATCCGGATGGAGTCGCGGGAGATGCAGGGGGCGGAGGCAGACGCATTGAAGGCGATCGAACTGGCTCCCGAACTGCCCAACGCGCACAACCTGCTGATGAAGATTTACCGCGCTAGGGGCTTCGCGGCAGGCGCGGCGGAGCAGGCGGCGTGGCTCGCCGGACGCTCGACGGAACAGGCGAAAGCGAACCGATGAGCCGAGGCGTTCTTGCGTGGCTGCTGGCCGCGCAACTGGCGAGCGGTCAGATTCAGTTCGGGGATGTGACGAAGAAAGCTGGCGTGAACTTCTTGCTGCGCAACGGCGCAGCCGGGCAGTTCCGTCAGCCAGAGTTGATGCCCGGCGGCGTCGCGGCTCTCGACTTCAACAATGACGGGTGCGCGGACATCTTCTTTACCAACGGGGCCGCGCTGCCTTCTCTGCGCAAGACCGGGCCCCTGTATTCCAACCGGCTCTTCCGGAACAACTGCGACATGACGTTTACGGATGTAACGGAGCGTGCCGGCGTGGCCGGTGAGGGGTATTCGATGGCCGTGGCCCCGGGCGACTTCGATAATGACGGATTCCCGGACCTTTTCGTGGCGGGCGTGAATCGCAACATCCTCTATCGCAACCGGGGCGACGGCACCTTCGAAGACGTGACGGCGAAAGCGGCTTTAGGCGGCATAGATGCGAAGCGGGGCAAGATGTGGTCCGTGTCGGCAGGCTGGCTCGATTACGACAACGACGGGAAAGCAGACCTGTTTGTCTCCAATTACGTCCGCTGGGACCCACTGCGCGAAAAGAGTTGCGGGCCGCCGGAGCGCCGCCTCTACTGCCATCCCGATAACTATGAGGGGACGCCGAATCAGTTGTTCCACAACAACGGCGACGGCACGTTTACCGATGCTTCGGTTCAGTCGGGAATTGCCGCCCATGTGGGGAAGGGGATGGGCGTATCGTTTGCGTACTTTGACGGCGTTGGGTTTACCGATGTGTTCGTGGCGAACGACTCGGTACGGAACTTTCTGTTTCGCAATCGCGGCGACGGGACCTTCGAAGAGGTTGGTTTGCAGGCAGGAGTGGCGCTGGCGGATCACGGGAATGCTATCGCGGGTATGGGTACCGATTTCCGGGACTATAACAACGACGGCCTGCCGGACATCATCGTGACAGGAATGCTGAACGACACATATCCGGTGTTTAGCAATCATGCCGGGACTGCGTTTTTCGATGAGACGATCCGGTCCGGGGTGGCGCGGGTGACAAGTCAACTCACCGGGTGGGGGATGGGGCTCTTCGATTTCGACAACGATGGATGGAAGGATCTGTTCTTTGCAAACTCACATTTTCCGCAGCTCAATCGCTATGTGGGCACGAGTTCAGAACTGGCGAACAGCGTGTTGCGAAACACCGGCGACGGGAGGTTTCAGGATGTAAGCGCGACGGCGGGTGCCGGTTTCGGGCAGAAGGCTTTGTACCGCGGAGCCGCCTTTGCGGACTTCGACAACGATGGCCGGGTGGATGTGGTGGTAACGGCGCTCAATGGGCCCGCGAAGATCTTACGGAATACGACGCCGAATGCGGGACACTGGCTGGCGATACAGCTGGAGGGGACGAAGAGCAATCGCGACGGGCTGGGAGCGCGGGTTAGCGTCACCCGGATGGACGGCAGCAAGCTCTACAATCACGCCACCACGAGTGTGGGGTATGCATCCGGGAGCGAGAGGCTGGTGCGATTTGGACTGGCCGGCGACGTTCAGGTGAAGGCGGTTGAAGTGCAATGGCCCGGCGGGAAGATACAGAAGCTGGAGAATGTGGCGGCCGACCGCGTGCTTGGGATTAAGGAATGAAAGATTTGGGTATAAAAAAGGTGGTGGCAGAGGCCTGAACAGCCTGCCTCTGCCACCGGACTGATTACATCAATAGTAGAACTTCACCGCAACCTGCAACTCACGGGGTCCGCGGCCGCCCGCGTAACCGCTGATGACACCGAAATTGGAAGCCCCGAAGGTCGCGTTGGGCGTTCCGAACGTAACGCTGTTGGTGACGTTGAAGGCTTCGAGGCGGAACTGGAGCCGCTTCGCTTCGGTTATGTAGACGTTCTTGAGCAGGGAGAAATCCCCATTCTTGATTCCCGGTGTGCGGTAGTTCAGAGTGCGCGGCGCCGTGCCAAAGGTATCCGGGGCGGGACGAGAGAACGCCGCCGTATTGAAGTAGTTGTTGATCCTGCTTTCGACGGAACCGGATGTGCTCGGGTCGCCGATCAGGTTGGGACGCTGTGAGCCTTCCCAAAGAACACCGCCCTGAAGAGCCGTGGCGATGGGATAGCCTTTGCTGAAGGTCATGAGGCCGTCGATGACCCATCCGCCCACCACGGCGTTGAGCTTCTTGTTGATGTTGCCGGCGAAGGCCTTCCCTTTGCCGACGGGAAGCTCGTAGGAGAAGCTCATCACGAGGCGCTGCGGAACGTCCATGGCGGAGACAGAGCGCTCCAGCCGGAGGTTCTTGTAGTTCTGGACGGAGGTGGTGCCGCCGAGCCAGGACACGTTTCCGGCGGAGAACGATGAATCGTCAATCAGCTTCGAGATCGTGTAGTACGTGAGGAACGACAGGCCGTGCGAGAAGCGTTTGTCAAATTTGAACTGAACGGCATGATAGATGGAGTTGCCGATGTTCGGAGTGGAGCCGCTGACGCCACCGGCATATTGCGGATAGGGGCGCAGCAGCGTGTTGAGCGTGACCGTGGGCGCGCTGAGGCGCGACTTAGTGTCTGTGATGATCCCGTAGAAAGGATTGGGGACCAGGGTGTTCAGAGCGGTTCTGCCCATGCTCCAGTAAGAGGGGTCGAGCCGGTTCTGGTTTTCGACCCCGCCACCAAAGTAAAGGTGGGTGCCTTTGCTGCCGGTGTAGTTGACTTCGAGCACGGAACTGGAAGGCAGCTGGCGCTGGACGGAGAAGTTCCAGGACTGGTACTGGGGATTCGCGTTGGGGCGGGTTTCAGTGCCGATACCAAGCCCGAGGAACGTAGCGGCTCCGAGCGAGTTGCCGGGAGGCAGGGTCAGACCGTTCGGATAAGGATTAGAAAGAGAAGCGTACGGAGAGAGCCCGCCATCGCGGGTGAACTCCGGAACGGAATCGGTGGAAAATGCAGCGCCGGTGTGACCTTTGATGGTGGCGCGGGACACCGTGTAGAACATGCCGTAGCCGCCGCGAATCGCAGTCCTGTCATCGAGAGCATAAGC
>JAUZEU010000608.1 GCA_030838885.1 Bryobacterales bacterium
CTGCAGCCAGCCGTGGTCATCAGTGCTACGGCAATCAGCAATAAACGCACGGGTCGGCCATCTGACCGCATGCGGCCGGAACACCGGGAATCCTGGGTATCAATGGGCGTTCCTTAACAGAGAACGCTAATTGATCCCCACCTTCACCCGCGCCGCTTTCGCAATCCGCAGCGCATTCCGAATCATCTTCAGCCCCGTTCCACCCTGCGCCGACAGGATCGACTCCGGATGGAACTGCACAGCCTCGATTGGCAACTCGCGGTGACGCACGCCCATAATCACGCCGTCTTCCGTTCGCGCAGTCACTTCCAGCACGTCGGGCAGCCGCTCGGGAATCGCATACAAAGAGTGATATCTCCCCACTTCGACTTCCTCCGGCAATCCTTCAAAGACGCCCAGGCCATAGTGCCGGACCGTGGAAGGTTTTCCGTGCATGGGATATGACAGCACGCCTAACTCGCCGCCGAATGCCTCGACAATGCCCTGCAAACCCAGACACACACCAAAGATCGGGATCCCGAGCTGAGCCGTGTGCCGCACCAGTTCCGGTACGCCAAAATCTTCCGGCCGCCCTGGCCCCGGTGAAATCAAAACCAGATCCGGCTTTACCTGATCCAGGATCTCCAGCGGCATTCCGGCTCGATAGGTCACCACTTCGGCGCCGGCCTGTCGCGCATAATTCGCCAGCGTATGAATAAAACAGTCGTCGTTATCCACCAGCAGCAACTTCATCTGGATCGGCTCTTCTACGTCGATGCCGGCGGCTGCGGGTGCCTGCCCGCCCAGCAGCCTGAAAAAGCCGGTCGCCTTTAGCCGGGTCTCGCGTTCCTCTGCGGCCGGATCTGAATCGTAAAGCAGCGTCGCGCCCGCCGGATAAGTGGCATATCCATCGCGCAGGTACGTGGTGCGAATTGCAATTCCCGTATTGATGTCTCCGTTCAGCGACAGCATCCCGATGGCCCCGCCATACCAGTCGCGGGCCGTCTTCTCGAGCTTTTCGATCGCCATGGAGGCAGCCTTTTTGGGCGAGCCAATCAGGGTCACCGCCCACATGTGGCTGAGAAAGGCGTCAAGGGAATCGAAATTCTCCTCCAGCACTCCCTCCACGTGATCCACCGTGTGGAACAGGCCCGCGTAGGATTCAATCAGCTTCCGCCCGATCACCTTGACCGTGCCTGGCACGCAAACCCGGCTCTTGTCGTTCCGGTCCACGTCGGTACACATGGTCAGTTCCGACTCTTCCTTCGCGGAATTCAGAAGCTCGCGAATATTCTTCGCGTCCTGCAAAGGGTCGCCTGTGCGTCGTGCGGTGCCTGAAATCGGGCAGGTCTCCACGCGCGGCCCCTCCACCCGCACGAACATTTCGGGGGACGCCCCCACCAGCTGCTCATCGGCGAATTGAATAAGGAATTCGTAAGGGCTCGGATTTGCCCCCTGCATCTTCTGGAAAAGATCCGACGCTTTTCCCGAGTAGGGCGTCTTAAACGTCTGACGCAGAACGACTTCGTAGTAGTCGCCGCGCCGCATGCCCTCGCGCACCGTCTCCACATTGGCCATGTACTCCTCCACCGTGTGGTCGGAAGTAATGGGTTCGGATTTTCGTTTCGGCGCTTTCGGCACCACTTCGCCAGTGCGCTTCAGGCCGCGCGTGGATAACTCCTCGCGCTCGAACTCATACGAAAAGCGCTCGATCACCTCGCGCTTCCGGTCCATATAGATGATGTCGTCGCACAGAAACAGCTGCAGATCCTTGCGGGTCCGCCGTTCCAGCCGCAGCGGGATGGGCTCGAACTGAAACAACAAATCAAACCCGAACGCACCGGCAAGCGCAAGTTTGTCGTCATTGTCGTTCCGGAACTCATGCGTCAGGGCGCGCAGAATCGAAAACACAGACGGCTGCTTGCTCCGCTCCTCTTCCGAAAAGAGCTTCGGCATCGGCTTCAGCCTGCCCCGGAGTGTCCCGTTCTCCTCCTGGAAATCTTCCCAGTGCGGATGATCCCGCAAAGCGAAGCCCATCATCTTATTAATGGCTACGCCGCGGTCGTTCAAAGGGCGGAACGTTACGTCCCTCTGAAAGCTGACCAGTTCCAGCGGAGGCCGCACCGAAACAATGTCCCAGCGCGAATAGCGGCCGGGAAATTCGTAGCCTGATGAAAGGTAGATGCCGCGATACTTGTCCAACTCGCGCAGGTAGCGCCGAAGGCCTTGCCCGTAAGGTAACCTGGAGGTGAGACGCGACACGTGAATGCCGTGCGGCGTCTGGTAAGATACTTCCCGCATGATGTTTGGGTGTTGATTTGATTATCCCTCAGGGCCACAACTACCCGGACGCCGGGGCATGATATTTCGCTGGCTGCGCTCCATTTGGGTCTGGAGCGTAAGCGCTCTGCTTTTCCTGATCTGGGTCCCCGTCATGGCGGTTGTCCGCCTGTTTGACCGCGATCCGCTCGCCCTCCGCACCGGGCGCAGCCTGCGCGTTCTGGGCAGGATGCTGATCCGTGTCCACCTGCCGGAACTGCATATTTCTGGCTTTGAAAACATTCGGCCCGGTCAAACCTATTCAATGGTGAGCAACCACCAGTCGTTCATCGATATCCCGCTCGTTTCCTTCGTTCCTCTCGACACCAAGTGCATGGCGCGCAGCGACCTGTTCCGTATCCCTTGGGCAGGTTGGGCGCTCCGTCTCTCGAAAGAAATCTCTATTGATCGCAAAGACCCGCGCAACGCAGCCCGAGCCATGCTGCAGTCGGTAAGGTTCCTGCGCGGCGGATGTTCTGTCCTGATCTTCGCCGAAGGAACGCGTAGTCCGGATGGCAATCTGCTCCCGTTTTCGGAAGGTCCGTTTCAATTGGCCATTCGCGAAGGCGTGCCCGTGCTGCCTCTGGTGATCGACGGGACCGGCCGCAATCTCGCGAAAAACGCAGCACTGTTCAACCGCTCCGAACCGATGTACTTAAGCATCCTCCCACCGGTGGCAGTTGATGGCTGGACCACAAAACAAGCCGCCGGCCTGCGCGACCTTGTGCAGGAGAAAATGGCTGCCGAACTCGAACGCATTCGCGCTTAAGTTCCACAGCCGAAATCGCGGTCGACTGGTTCTGCAAGTTCCCTGCAAGCCAGGGCTTGCCCTCGTGCCTGACAAAACATGAGCGATAGCCCTGCTGACCGGATAAGCTGAGTAGGTGCCTTCAGCAGAAATGGACTCCCGGCGCATCCGCGAACTTTTGGAGCAGGCTCCCGTGCCGGTCTGGATCAATTTCCGCGGTGCGGTCGCCTATATAAATCTCGCCGGTGTCGATCTCCTGGGTGCCGAAACCGCCGACCAGATCACAGGTCGCAGCGTATTTGACTTTTTCCACCCGCAAACCCAGCACATCGCTCGTCACCGAATTCAGTCGCTCGAAGCGGGAGAGCGCGTGCCTCCACTCGAAGAAGCGTTTGTGAGCGTTGATGGTCGCCGCCTCGATGTGGAAGTCACCTCCTGGGTAATTCCGTTCGCCGGTGAGACTGCAATTCAGACCAGTTTCACTGATCTTGCAGTGCGCCGCCGCGACGTCGAAGCTTTGCGTGAAAGCGAAGAGCGGCTGCGTGTTGCGCTTATGGCCAGCGGCACCGGCACCTTTCGCTGGGACATCGGAACCGGAGTGATTTCGGGAGACTACAATTTCCGCCAGTTGCTGGGGCTGGCCCCCGAAATCGGCGAACTCACCGTGGAATCCTTTATTGCGCAGGTGCTTCCGGTTGACCGGCCGGTGGTTCAATCCCATCTGCAGCGCTGTGCCGCCCTCGGGAAGGATTTCGGGCTTCAGTTTCGCGTCATGTGGCCGGATGGCGACATTCACTGGCTCGACGGTTCAGGCAAAACGTTTCCGGGTTCAGACGGGCAGCCCCGCTACGTCACCGGAGCCTGCGCAGACGTCACGGCCAAGCAACAGGTCCAGCAGATCCTGATGGATCGGGCTACCCTTGCCGCACTCACGGCAGACGTCGGAATCGCTCTGGTGGAAGGCGATACCCTGCCGGACATTCTGCAGCGCTGCGTCGTCTCCATCGTCAAACATCTTGGCGCAGCTTTCGCCCGAATCTGGACCCTGAACGAGTTTGAAAATGTGCTCGAAATGCAGGCGAGCGCTGGCCTCTACACGCATCTGAACGGCCCGCATTCCCGCATTCCCGTGGGGCAGTACAAAATTGGCCTGATCGCGGCCGAGCGCACCCCGCACCTCACCAATGATGTGGAACACGATCCTCGTGTCAGCGATCAGGACTGGGCGAAGCGCGAGGGCATGGTGGCGTTCGCCGGCTACCCCCTCATCGTCCAGGGGCACTTAATTGGAGTGGTAGCGATGTTTGCCCGCCATCGCCTCGACCAGCACATACTTGATGCGCTGGCCTCTATCGCGAACAGCATTGCACTCGGCGTTCAACGCAAACAGGCCGAATCGCAGCGGCGGCAAAGTGAAGCACGTAAGGCCGCGATTCTCGAATCCGCACTCGACTGCATCATCACCATCGACCAGAATAGCCGGGTTATCGAATTCAATCCGGCTGCCGAACGCACGTTCGGTTATCACCGTGATCAGGCTATCGGGCATTTTCTTCCGGAATTGATCATCCCGCCCAACTACCGTGACGCGCACAAACGCGGCCTCGCTCATTATCTGGAGACCGGTGTCGGGCCGGTGCTGGGGCGGCGAATTGAGCTGACCGCTATTCGTTTCAATGGGGTGGAGTTTCCGGTCGAAATCGCCGTGAGCCGAATCGAATCGGGAGGGCCGCCGCTCTTCACTGCCACTCTTCGCGACATCACCGCGCGAAAGGAGGCCGAGTTGGAACTGCAGCGCGCCAAGCAGGCTGCAGAAGATGCGAACAAAGCCAAGAGCGCCTTTCTGGCGAGCATGAGCCATGAATTGCGCACCCCTTTAAACGCCATCATCGGTTATGGCGAGATGGTGCAGGAAGAGGCGGCGGATATGGGTGCGGTCGCACTTCTGCCCGACCTTCATAAGATCCACACTGCAGGGCGCCACCTTCTCGGCCTCATCAACGATGTTCTGGACCTTTCCAAGATCGAAGCCGGCAAGATGGAACTGTATCTGGAAACGTTCGACATCGCAGCCATGGCGAAAGATGTTGCGAATACGGCGGGTCCAACCCTGGGCACCACCGGCAACCGCTTCGCCATGCATATCCCCCCTGACTTCGGGAACATGCACGCCGATCTCACGAAGGTACGCCAGTGCCTCCTCAACGTGCTGTCAAACGCCGCGAAGTTCACCAAAGACGGCTCCGTCACGCTGGACGTGAGTGAGGAAATCCGGGACGGCGCCTCACACATTCTCTTTCGGGTCTCCGACACAGGAATCGGGATCGGGCCGGAGGATCGGGAACACCTCTTCGAGCCGTTCACCCAGGCTGAACCGGGCACAACCCGCAATTTCGGGGGAACCGGTCTGGGCCTCTCTCTCACCCGTCACTTCGCCCGGCTGATGACGGGCGATCTCACCCTGGAGAGCGAGCCCGGCAAAGGTTCTGCCTTCACCATCCGGATCCCGCGCCGGGTCCGGGAACTCGCATCGCAAACGGCGGCATCTCCTGGCTCCGCTAATGGGCTTTCAGCCGGTAAACAGGGAACCGTACTCGTGATTGATGACGACCCTGCTGCCTGTGACCTCATCCGGCGGCTGCTGGTCAGGGAAGGTTTCCGCGCGGAGACTGCCAGCAGCGGCGAGGAAGGTCTGCGTATAGCGAAGGAGTTGCGGCCCACCGTCATCACGCTTGACGTGATGATGCCCCGCATGGATGGCTGGAGCGTTCTCGCGGCCTTAAAAGATGATCCGGAGTTGCGTACCATCCCCGTTGTGATGCTCACCATCACGGATAACCGGAATCTCGGTTTCACTCTCGGAGCCTCGGAGTACCTCACCAAGCCTGTGGAACGTGAGCGCCTGCTCGCTGTCCTGCGCCGCTACACCTGCCAGTATCCGCCTTGCCTGGTTCTGGTGGTGGACGATGACGCCGACGCGAGGCGTCGCCTGCGGGAAATTCTTGAGAAGGAAGAGTGGCGGGTTATCGAAGCTGCCGACGGGCGAGAAGCACTGGAATTGATGTCGCACCGCCCGGAGCTTATCCTGCTTGATCTGCTGATGCCTGGTATGGATGGGTTTGAATTTTCACGCGAGTTGGGGCGCAATCCGGAATGGTCCTCTGTCCCTGTTGTCGTACTCACCGCGAAAGACCTGACAGCGGACGACCGTCAAAGACTGAATGGCAATATAGACAGCGTTCTTCGCAAAGGAGCGCTCAATCCGGAAGAGCTTCTGGGCGAGATTCAACGGGCGATGGCGTCGTGCCGTCAGCCGCCGGTTTAGCACCAGCGAGGCTAAGCGCCTCGCTTTCGGTTTCGAAAAGCCGGAAAACCGTGGTCAGCCGGCTCAGTTCCAGCAGCTCCCGAACGTGGCGCGGCGCGCGCAGCAGCCCGATCGAGCCTCCCTGCGCCTTGAGCGAGTTGTAGCCAACAAGCATTGTGCCCAGCCCCGAGCTGTCCAGGTGCGTGACAGCTGCGACATCCAGCAGAAGGCGCGTGTGGCCGGCCGAAACCAGTTCCTCAACCACCCGCAGCAGGGAGCGTGAACTCTCCCCCAGGGTGATTCTGCCTTGAACGTCCAGAATGGTCAACGGGCCGGATTGCCTGCAAACGATCGAAAATGTTCTCACTGGTGCGCTCTGCCCTCGTTCTGGGTCGCACGCATGGTGAAGTGAAAGACCGAACCCGCGCCCGGCTCTGAATCTACCCAGATTCGCCCGCCGGACTTGCGCAGAATCCGCTCGCAAATCGCGAGACCGAGTCCGGTTCCCGGCCGGTCTTGCCCGTGCAGCCGTCCAAAAGGCTGGAATATCCTGCGCTTGTATTGCTCGTCGATTCCGATTCCGTTATCCTCGACCGAAACCACCCATTCCGAGCCTTCCCGCTCGGCTGTGATACGAATCTCGGGCCTCCTGTCCGAGCGGTATTTGATCGCGTTACCCACCAGGTTCTGGAAGAGCTGAACCAGACAACCCGGGTGTGCCATGACCACGGGCAGCGCTCCATGCGTAATCTGCGCGCCGGAATCCTTGATGGCCTCCCGAAGATTTGTGATTGCTTCAAGCAACGCGGCTTCGCAGTCCACCTCCCCAAGATTGGCTTCGGTGCTTCCGGAAAGGGAATAGGCCAGTAGCCCTGAGATGAGCCGGCTCATTCTCTTGCCGCCCTCCACGGCCATGGTGACAAGGTCGCGTTGCTGGCTGGTGAGGTTGTCGCCGCTTTGCAGGGCAAAAAGCTGCAGGGTCGTCGTGATCGTCCGGAGGGGTTCCTGCAAATCGTGAGAAGCAACGGAGGCGAACGCCTGAAGGTCGTCGTTGGCGCGCTGCATGTCCTGAGTTGCCTTCTCTAACTCCCGCGTCCGCTCGCGCTGTTCCTCCTGAAGACGCCTGCGTTCCAGGGCGGAATGCAGCCGCGCTCGCAGCAGCACGGGGTCGAACGGCTTTAGCAGATAATCTTCAGCACCCAGTTCTATGCACTGCGCGGCGCTTTCCACTTCATCGAGCGCCGAAATCATGATCACCGGAATTCCCGCCAGCGAGGGCTGAACCTTGATCTGCTCCAGCACCTCCACTCCGCTCACGCCCGGCATCATCACATCCAGCAGAACCAGATCCATCCGTTCCTGCCGCAATGCTTCTAAAGCCGCAGCGCCGGTCTCCACGCAAACCGTGGAGTATCCGTAACGGCCGAGCTGCCGGTCCAGCATGTCCCTGTTCCCGGGATTATCGTCGACTACCAGAATCCGCGGCGGGATCGCCGGCATTGGGGCCGGAATCGTGTGGGGCGTGATCACCGGCCGTGGGGCCGGAGTCGCGCGCAGCGTGCTCGCATCCTGTTGCGTGAAAGCCAGCAATTCCGTACAGGCGCGGGCGATCCGGAGCACGTCCAGTTGGGCGGGCCCCTCCGAATCTCCTAAAAGGGTACCAATCGTGCGAGTTATCACCCTCAGAGGCTCTGCCATTCCGGCACGAAGGGCCGCAACCCGTTCGCTTGCCCCTCCTCCGTCAGCGGAGGGCGCGAGCCAGTGCTCAATCCGCCTGAGGATGATTTCGGCCTGCCCGTTCACCATTTCAAGATGCGCTATGGTCTCGGAACTGGAACTGTCCGCCTCAATCAGGAGGGCGCTGTAGCCAATGATGTGTGTGAGCGGTGTCCGGAGCCTGTGCCCCAGCCCGGCCGAAGACTCCTCCGGCGCCGGGCTCACGAGGCACCTCGTTCCCGCAGCAGTTTTTCGATCGTTTCCAGGAGTCGGGGCAGTTCCACCGGCTTGGTCTCGTAGCCGTTGCAACCCGCATCCATCGCCTTCTCTCTGTCGCTGCTAAGTGCGTGCGCGGTCAGCGCCACCACGGGAATTTGCGCCGTTTCCGGTCGGTGCTTCAATATCTGAGTGGCCTCCCATCCGGTCAGAACAGGCAGGCTCATATCCATCAGAATAAGGTCCGGAAGCTCGGCCGATGCAACGTCGATCCCCTGCTGCCCATCGTTCGCGAGAAGCATTTCGTAGCCGCGTCTGATCAGACGGCGCGAAAGCATATCACGATTCATTTCATTATCTTCCACCAACAGAATCCGTGCCATGTTCGAAGGGAGCCTTTCGGGCGCAATCACTATTGTGCCCTGGCTTTCGACTAAGATGAGAAAAGGTTTTCACGAATCGCCCGATGTCCGCAACCCAGGAAGTGGTAAGTGTGCTCAAAGATCGGGCGTTTTTTTTTGCCCTTGCCGCGTTGGCCGTCATACTCGGTCTCGCCGCCTGGGATTGGCGCCAGTTTCAGCTTGCAGGCGAGAATGTCCGCGGAACGGAGCAGTTGCTCAGGCACGTCGAATCCATTCTTTCCACCATGAAGGATGCCGAGACGGGCCAGCGCGGCTACGTCATTACCGGCGACGAATCGTACCTCGACCCTTACAACGGCGCTTTGCGGGACATCCGGAAGGAATTGTCCGACCCTCTTTCCGCGCGCCTCCGGTCTTCTGCTCACCGCAACGCCTTTGAGCAACTCGAACGGGCCGTTGCAGATAAGCTCGACGAATTTCGGATAGCCGTTGACCTGCGCCGGGACAATCAGGTGGCAGCGGCTATCGACGCGATTCGGACGGGGCGCGGCAAACGGTTCATGGATTCCATTCGGGAACTCTGCGGGGCCATGACTGAGTCTCTGCAGCATGAACTGGAAAGGGGCAATCGTGCTGCTGAAAATCAGACTCTCGATGCCCGGCTGATCAGCGCCTCGGCAAGTTGCCTGCTGTTCCTGTTAGTGGCCCTCGCCACTATAAAAATGAGGAATGAGAAGCGGGCTGCGGAACTCGCTAATCAGACTAAGAGCACCTTCCTGGCCAACATGAGCCATGAGCTTCGCACACCGCTGAACGCCATCATCGGTTATAGCGAGATGCTGCTGGAGGAGGCTGAAGATACCGGCGGAACCGCCCTTATTCCAGACGTTAACAAGATCCTGACCGCAGGTAAACATCTGCTCGAACTCATCAACGCGGTTCTCGATATTTCTAAAATCGAGGCCGGCAAAATGGACCTTCATCTGGAGGACTTCAGCATTCCCGAGCTGATTTCAGATGTGGTCGCGGTCATCAGGCCGCTGGTAGAAAAGAACGGCAATACCGTTCGCGTCACGGTGGATCCCGAACTGACCACCATGCGGGCGGACCAGACCAAGGTCCGGCAAAGCCTGTATAACCTTCTGAGCAACGCTGGTAAGTTCACCTCAGGCGGCACAGTGTCGCTGGACGTAAAGGCTATCCCCGGCTCCCGGATAGCGTTCGAGGTGTCCGACACCGGGGTGGGCATGAGTCCTGAACAGGCGGAAAAACTTTTCGAACCCTTCGTCCAGGCCGATTCGTCCACCAGCCGCAAATTCGGCGGAACCGGGTTGGGGTTGGTCATTAGCCGGCGTTTCGCGCGCATGATGGGCGGAGACATCACAGTTGCTTCGCAGGAGGGCAAAGGCTCGCGCTTCATGCTGGTCCTGCCGCAGACCTTCGAATTAAACGCCAGTCATACCGGTTTGCAGTCCGAACCCCGGACTCCCGGGCCCGGAGCGGGCACAGTTCTGGTGATCGATGACGAACCGGCTGTGCACGAGATTCTGCGTCGCACGCTGATGCGCTACAGGTTGCGGACCGAAGTAGCATTCAGCGGCGAAGAAGGCATACGGCTCGCGCGTAAGTTACACCCCCAGGCGATCACGCTGGACGTGATGATGCCCGGCATGGATGGTTGGGCAGTGCTGGCGGCGCTCAAGTCCGATCCCGAGCTGGCGGATATCCCCGTGGTGATGCTGACGATCGTTGACAACAAGAATCTCGGCTACACGCTCGGCGCGGCGGAATACCTGACCAAACCCATCGACCGGGAGCGCCTCGCGGGCGTGCTGCTTCGGTACCGGGGCAATGCAGCCACTACCGCCCTCCTGGTCGAAGATGATGAAGTCTCGCGCGAAATTGTCCGGCGCCTGCTGGAAGGCGAAGGCTGGATCGTCATTGAAGCTCGCAACGGACGGGAGGCACTGGAACGCCTGGCGGACAGCCGCCCCGGCATTGTTCTGCTCGATCTCATGATGCCGGAAATGGATGGCTTTGAATTCCTTGATGAAATGCACGCCCACAAGGAATGGGCGTCGATTCCGGTAGTCGTCCTCACCGCCAAAGACCTGACGGAAGACGATCGGGACCGGCTGAATGGCCACGTCAGCCGGGTTTTGCAGAAGGGTACGTATCAGAGGAATGAACTCGTGGAATACGTGAGTCAGGTAGTCTCGTCCCGCGTACGCAGGCGGGAATAGCAGATGACGGCCGCAGACATCCGGCACTCTCTGCGCACGCCCCTGAATCACATCGTCGGTTTCGGCGAAATGCTGCAGGAGGAAACCGGTGAGGACGCCTCTCTCCGCACCCTCATCGAAGAGGCGCGCCAGATGGTAGCGCTGATCCAGAATACGAGCTTTCAGAACTCCGACGCTGTCAGTGACGAAGAAATGACCGAGCTTCGCCGAAGCCTCCTGCCCTGGGTGCAGAACCTGGAAACCGGCATCCCCGCCGGGCTTTCAGCCGACCTGGGGAAAATCCGCTCCGCCGTCAGTCTTCTTGCCGACTTCGTTCACAACAGGCCGGATTCCATTCAGCGCCTCACAAAGTCCGCTCCCGAAACCGCGCCGTCCCGTTCGCACGGAGGGAAGGGAAACCTTCTGATCGTGGACGATAACGCGGCCAATCGCGACATTCTGAAACGGCATCTGGAAAGGCAGGAGTATGGTGTTTCTACCGCGTGCGACGGCCAGGAGTGTCTGAGGTTGCTGGAGTCCGGCACGTTCGAACTGGTCCTGCTGGACGTTTTAATGCCGGTGATGGACGGATTTGAAGTGCTCACGCAGATGCGGGCCAATCCGGCCATCCGCGAGACCCCGGTGGTGATGATCTCCGCGCTGGATGAAACCGCCGGCGTCGTTCGCTGTATTCAGATGGGCGCGGAAGACTATCTCACCAAGCCCTTCGATCCGGTGCTGCTGAGCGCCCGCATCGGAGCTTCGCTCGAGAAAAAACGCCTTCGCGACGAAGAGCGGCGGCGCGCACATGAACTTCAGTTGGCTCTTGACGAACTGCGACGCACGCAGGCGCAACTCGTAGTGCAGGACAAGCTTGCCTCATTGGGCGCGATGACCGCAGGCATTGCGCATGAGATCAAAAACCCGCTTAATTTCGTGACCAACTTCGCCGCCGCCGCCGTTGACATCGTAAAGGAGATTCGGGCCAAAGCCGTTCTGCCCGAAAGCTCTGAATTGCTGAATCAGCTGGAGCAGTACGTAACGAAGATCGATGAGCACGGCAAGCGGGCAGACCGGATTGTCCGCAGCATGCTGATGCATTCGCGGGGGAAGTCCGGCACGCCGGAACCGGTCGACGTCAACAGCATGTTGAGCGACTGCCTCAACCTCGCCTATCACGGCCTGCGCGCACAGGACCGCCAGTTCAACGTGCGCTTCGAGACCGAGTTCGACACTTCTCTCCCGAGGGTCCGGGGCATTCCGCAGGAACTCAGCCGGGTCTTTCTGAATGTCATCAACAACGCCTGTTACGCCGCGTATGAGAGGAAAAAGCGGGAAGGCCCTTCGTGTGACGCTGTCATCGGCGTCCAGACGAAGGCTGACGTTGCCGCTGCAGAAATCAGGATTCGCGATAACGGCTTCGGCATTCCCGCCGAGGCCCTGCCGAAGGTGTTTGACCCGTTCTTCACCACCAAGCCCGCAGGCACGGGCACCGGTCTCGGGTTGTCGCTCAGTCACGAAATCGTAGTCCATGGCCATAACGGCACCCTGCGTGCGGAGAGCGAAGCGGGCCACGGCGCGGAGTTCATCATTCGCCTGCCTCTTGAAAGAACGGGAAAAGCCAGTTGATGCCATCCAGCATTCTCGTCGTCGATGACGAAGCCGATCTTGAACTTCTTGTCCGCCACAATTTTCGCCAGAGAATCACCTCTGGTGAACTCGCTTTTCTGTTCGCCGCCAATGGCGAGGAGGCACTTGGTTTGCTGCAGGCGCACCCTGAAATCGAACTCGTCGTCACCGACATCAACATGCCTGTCATGGACGGGTTGACGCTGCTGGCCCACATCTCCGAACTCGACCGTCTGCTGAAAGTTGTCATCGTTTCCGCATATGACGACCTGGACAACATCAGGACTGCCATGAATCGCGGAGCCTACGACTTCCTGACGAAACCCATCGATTTTGCCGATGTCGAGAAGACCATCGATAAAACGCTGCGTGATCTTGTGAACCTGCGCGAGGGCATCGCCGCCCGTGCCAGGCTCGCC
>JAUZEU010000609.1 GCA_030838885.1 Bryobacterales bacterium
ACCATCAGAATCGTTATTGCCCGCTACCTTGTTGGGTTGCTGCCTCAGTGTCCCTGCTGTGGAGTGCGCTCCGGATAACCCTGCGCATCGACATCCGGCAGTTCGATTTTGTAACACTGTAGTACTATTTGAGCGTGTGCATTGGCCGCTCATCAACGGCATCTGGGAGACACGGGACGGCCTCATCCTGATGAGCCTGCGAACTACGTCGGGCATCATTGCGGTTGACCGGAAAACAGGGCAGGTCGTCTACTATATCGGTCCGGACATTGTGTCCCATCAACACTCACCGGTGGAACTGGGCAATGGTAACATCCTCGTCTTCGATAACGGGAATTACCGGGCCGGTGTTTCCACATCCTACACGCGCGTGATCGAAATTAACCCTCGTACCGAAACCATTGAATGGCAGTATGCAGATACGCCGCATCAGTCGTTCTATTGTCCATTTATGGAAACGCGGAGCGCCTTGGTAACGGGAACACGCACATAACGGATGCAGCGAGCGGCCGCCTCTTCGAAGTGACCCGAAATGGCGACGTCGTCTGGGAATACGTCATACCTTTTTTCGGTGAATATCCGGGCGAAGCGCGGCAGTATTAACCGGGCGCACAGAATACAACCTTCAGAACGTATCGCTACTCGAAGAGCGAAATCCGTATATGAACGCGCAGGAACCGACAGGGGGCACCTCCCCGGGCACTTCCCCCGATTCACCTTTCGCCGATCAACTACCGGCAGATCCTCAGAGTTGAACCCTATATGCCTATGTAAGGAATAACTCTGTTGCTCGAATTGATCTTGATGGGGCCAGTTCCACCAATGTTTCGCACGGCCGATCCGATCAGGATACATCCCATAATGTTGGAGATAATGGCGACGGGAGGACGCGCGGCCACTGCGGTCTCGTCTACGGAAGGCGGAAGACATCTACGGACACCACCGATAGCCTTCCCATTAGGTCGATGTCAATGATCAGACATTGAGCCTGCTTGCGGTGAGGCCGGAATGCTAAACAACATCACCTCTATCTTCAGTTAAGACAAGAAGGACAAGCGCCCATCTTGTTCCGGCGGATTCACTGTGATGCGCGTTTGAGCCGAATAGATTCAGCTACATCGTCAACCGAAACGCCGCGCTGCCCCGTTACTCGGCGATCCCCGGTCCGCTTCAACAACATAGATAAATGAGAGCGGATTGCTCTGCTCGCCCGGTCCTCAGTCCTCAGCCGGAAAGAACTCTTCGAGCGGCAGGACGGAACTTGTTAGTGGCTCGGAGAATCTGCCGGCGTTTTTTTCTGACAAATAGCTCCGGGATGGCGCTTCGATCTTGTGATAATCTCTATCCGAGTTTGTTCTCTGCGCAAATCAAGTTTCGTATTGTGCAAGAGAAGAACTCGTGGCTATTGAAAGGAGTCCCCTGCTTTGAACAGAACTCTGCTTCCGAGCCTTGTCGCCGCCACCGCGCTGTCTTCCCTCATATTCGCGGCGACGCACGATTTCGTTCCCGATACCCTTTTCAAGGGTTCGTCAGTGTCCGGATTGCGCACACTGGGCTCTGCCGACTGGCGTGCCAGCAGCGGTGAGATCACGGGTATTCCGAAGACTCCGGACGGTGGGTGGCTGCTGCTGGACAAGAGCTACCAGGACGTCGAATTCTACACGGAATTTCGCTGCAACGGCCCCTGCAACGCAGGTTTGCTTCTGCGCGCCGAAAAGAGTTCCGACGGGGGGCTTAAGGGCGTCTATATCTCCCTGAATGGGGGCGACATCGACTCCTACGACGTGGTGTTGAGCCCCGAAGGAAAGGAACTGAGTCGTACGCGGCTGGACCGGTCGGCAGCGCAGTTTGCACGCATTGCGACGGGCCAATGGACGAACGGACAAGCTCAGGTACCTGGATTTGCAAAGCCAGCACCTACCCTTTCCGAACAACTGGCGGAGGCGGTCAAACCACCGGCCAGAACCGCGGCAGCATCACCAGGTACGGCGGCCGGTCGTGGAGGACCTCCCCGACCTGCGCTCCTGCCGAATGACTGGAATACCGTGCAGGTGATCGTCGACACTGACATGGTCTGGGTCACGCTGAATGGCCGCCGCGGCCTGGCGAATGCGGCGACGAACGACCGCATGATGGGTTACGGCCCGATCGCACTACGCGTTGCTGGTTCCGGGGCCGGATCGGGCGAGGTGCGGTTCAAAGACATTTCCACCAAAGATCTCAACGTGAAGCACGAGCCTGCCGAACAAGTATCGGAGCACTTCCGCATGCAGCAGCTGAACGACTTTTTCTATTCGTGGGGATCCACCGCAGGTGACATCAACCACGATGGAATTCCGGACGTGATCGCCGGACCTTTTTATTATCCGGGTCCGGCTTATACAGAGCGCCGCGAGTACACAGCAGCGCGGAGTTATAGCCCGAGCAATAACTTTCCGGAGGGCATGGTCTATTTCGCTTACGACTTTACGGGCGACGGCTGGACGGACATCCTGGTGGTCGATTCACGTCCCGTCTATTTATACGTGAATCCGAAGGGGGAACAGCGTCGGTGGGAACGTTTTAACGTGGTGCCCAACGCGACTTCGGAGCTTGAACTGTTCAAAGACATCGACGGCGACGGCAAACCGGAGGTTTTGTTCACAGGCCCGGGAGCCGTGATGGCCTACGCGAAGCCCGACCCGTCTAATCCGACTGCACCCTGGAAGGTCCACACGATTTCGGAACCCGGTTTGGCGGGTCCACACGGCCTGGGCATCGGAGATAACAATGGTGACGGCCGAGCGGATGTAGTGAACAGCCGCGGCTGGTGGGAGCAGCCGGCGGCCGCAGCGAGCGAAGAGCACTGGAAGTTCCATGCCGCGTCGTTCGGTACCGGGGGCGCAGAGATGGGCGTTTACGACGTGAATGGCGACGGGCTGACCGATGTTGTGACGGCTATCGCTGCTCACGGCTGGGGACTCGCCTGGTTCGAACAGAAGCGTGATGCGCAGGGAAACATCTCGTTCGCGCGTCACGACACCATGGGAGATTTGACGACAAAGAACGCCGGCGGCGTAACGTTCTCCGAACCGCACGGCGTGGCCTTTGCGGATATGGACGGTGACGGCATTCCGGACATGATCACCGGAAAGCGTCTCTATTCACATCTCGAGAGCCATCTTGATCCCGATCCGTATGGTCCGGCCGTCCTGTATTGGTACCGAACGGTGCGCAACCCGAAGGCGGAGGGCGGAGCTGAATTCGTGCCGGAGCTGATACATAACCGGTCCGGCGTCGGCTCGCAGTTTGTCGTGACGGATCTGAATGGCGATGGATCGCCGGACATCGTGACGTCCTGCGTGAAAGGCACATTTATTTTCTGGAACCAGATGCACGCGCCCGCACAGTCCACGAGGCCGCGACGGTGACAGGAAGGAGTTTCATGAAAACAGCTCAGCCAAGACACTATCCCGTTATTACGCTCCTGATTGCCTGCAGCGGAATTTTATCCGCGCAGCAGGCGCGAACCACCTGGAAGGATTATCTCGGTGGTCCGGACAGCTCGCACTATTCCGCTCTGAAGCAGATCAATGCGGGTAATGTGAACAAGCTGGAGGTCGCCTGGAGTTACGCGACCGGGGACGATCTGAGCTACACATTCAGTCCGCTGGTGGTGGACGACATCGCATATGTTGCGGCGAAGCAAGGCTCTCTTGTCGCTGTGGAGGCGGCGACCGGCAAGGAATTGTGGGTCCACACGTTTCCGTCAACGGGCGGGGCGTTTGCCCGCTTCGGCGGGATCACGGGCCAACGCGGAGCAAACTACTGGGAAAGCAGGGATCGATCAGACCGGCGCTTGTTCGTGTCTTCGGGAGGTTTCGTGCATGCCATCGACGGGCGTACAGGTAAGCTCGTGGACTCCTTTGCGGATCACGGGAAACTGGATCTGAAGATCGGATTAGACCGGGGCCAAAGAGGACTGGCGTCCAGAACTCCCGGCCGTATTTTTGAAAACATTCTGATTCTCGGCAGTGCGACCGGCGAGGGATATCTCGCCCCTCCGGGTGATGTTCGTGCTTTCGATGTGATCACTGGCAGGCTGCTGTGGGTGTTCCACACGATCCCCCGTCCCGGCGAGTTCGGATACGATACGTGGCCCAAAGATGCTTACAAGTACATGGGCGGCGTAGATGTGTGGGGTGAGATTACGGTTGATGAGAAGCGCGGGATAGTGTATCTGCCGACGGCCTCCGCGAAATACGAACTCTATGGCGGAGACCGGAAAGGCGACAACCTGTTTGCCGATTGTTTGCTGGCGCTGGACGCGCGCACGGGTAAGTATCTCTGGCATTACCAGACTGTTCACCATGATCTTTGGGATTACGACCCGAATGCCGCCCCCCAACTCGTAACGGTGAAGCACGACGGCAAGACGGTGGATGCAGTGGCGCTTGCGTCGAAGAACGGCTTTCTCTTTGTGTTCGACAGGGTCACGGGAAAGCCGCTGTGGCCTATCGAGGAACGTGCCGTTCCGCAGACCGATGTGCCCGGTGAATTCACCTCGAAAACACAGCCCTTTCCAACGGTGGTGCCCCCGTTTGCACGCCAGGGCATGACAGTGAAGGACATGTATGACGGGTTCATGAGCCCGGAGGAAAAGATCTGGTGGAAAGACCGGCTGGCCAGCGCGCGGACGGGCTTTTATACGCCGCCGGCTTTGGTGGATACGATCCTCCTTCCGAGCGTGAACGGAGGCGCATTGTTCTTCAGCACGGGCGCGGACCCGACGAACGGAACCGTTTACGTGGAATCGAAGGATATGCCGTCGATCATCAAGCTTGTGCCGGCTGGGGAATCGATCGCCCCGAATGCGGGTGGATTGATCCCGAACCGGCCTCGAGGCAACGCCGCGGGACGAGGCGGGGCAGGTATTCCGACAGCGCCGCAGAGGGGCCGGGCCGTCTACGAACAGGTGTGCCAGGTTTGCCACGGCCCCGAATTGAAGGGAGATCGAGGGCCGGAAATCGACACGGCTGTGAGCAGGCTGGGCGCGGAAGCGACCCGGAACGTGATCGCAAGGGGCAGAGGAACGATGCCGGCGTTTTCTTCGATACCGACACAATCCACGAACGATCTGATGGCCTTTCTGACGCACCCCGAATCGGCGCCTGTCGGTTCGGCACCTTCGGTGGCGACGTTGGCCATGGCGAGGTTGCAGGCGGAGCCCGATTACCCGGAAGATGTCACACCGCCGCCATCCCGTTACAAGACGGGTTATGGAAACGAATCGTATGTCATTACGCCGCCGTGGAGTACGATCACCGCCTACGACCTGAATACCGGCAAGATCAAATGGCAGGCGCCTTACGGCGACCTTCCGCAGGCCGGCCCGAGCGACAGGTTAAGGGGAAACGCGTATCCGAAGAGCGGGTTTGTTATCACGGCCGGAGGACTTGTATGGTTTGCCGGCAATGACTCCAAACTCTACGCGCTGGACAAAGACACAGGAAAACTGATATTCAGCAAAGATCTTCCGAATGGGTCATTGGGCGTTCCGGCAGTATATGAAGTGAACGGCCGGGAATACATTCTGCTCGCCGTTTCCGGCGGGAATGCGTATCCGGCTCAGGCATACGTGCCGCCCGGTGGCGTGACCCCTCCTGCAATCTCGAAGAGCTATATCGCGTTCGCGCTTCCGGCAGAGGAAAGGAAACATTAGGGTTGGAGTGGGTCCGGATCTTGCCGGCGCACGGGGGCAGCGTTGATTTGGGCGATGCCCCGGAGGATTGGGGCCTTGAGTTCTTCCCAGGACTTAACTCTGGTATGACGCAGGAAGGTGCGCGCCATCTTGCCGAATAAGGTCTCGACAATATTAAGCCACGAGCCGTGCTGCGGCGTCAGGACATACTGGAACCGGTTGGGGTGGGCTGACAGAAAGCCCTGCGTCTCTTTGGAGATGTGAGCGGAATGGTTGTCCAGTATATTCCGAATCGTACAATCGGCCGGATAACGGGCATCGGGATCGCCGAGAAGGGCTGTGAACTCGACACTGCGGTGGCGGCGTTCCACGCGTGCCGTGATGTGGCCATCGTGTAAGTCCAGCGCCGCCAGGATCGAGCAGGTGCCCATGCGTTTGTATTCGTGATCGCGGCTGAAGGAAGGATACTTACCCGTCACTGGAGGCAGATCCGGCGATGTGTTGGCGATTGCCTGCAGTCCGGGCTTTTCGTCCACCGACACGGTGATAATGCTGGAAGGGACTGCGCCGTTGGCGCGTCTTTCATTTTGCAGGGCTACTTCCT
>JAUZEU010000664.1 GCA_030838885.1 Bryobacterales bacterium
CATCCGGCCAAACCAGCCGGAAGCAATGCGGTGAGTACCTTCAACGGAGGCTGGCCGGCTTACGAATTCGACAGCGCTTCCATGTCGCGCAGCAAAGATGGAAGCGCCAATGTCAGGTTGTCTTCCAGGAACGCCCAGGATACTCCGAACCGGCTATCTGTGGAGTTTCAGGACAGCTTTAATCAGTACCAGCAGGATAGCCTCTCGTTGAGCGACGGCGATGATGCGGACCTTTGCGGGCAGGAGGTGGCGGCGAACTGGGACGCTGTCGGTATTTCAACTTTTCATCAGGCCACGCGAATGCTGCTGCTCGGGTTGAATCGCGGCGTGGACGGCAACTATTTCATAGAATTCGAGACCAGCGTGAAGGCGCTCGGATTGACGCCTGGCGACTTGATTACAGTGACCTATCTCAAAGAGAATCTGCAGAGAACGCCCTTTCGGGTTCTAAAGATCGCACCGGGCGCGAGTTTCAGGACGGCCGTGATTAGTGCGCAACTGCACAGCGACGCATGGTATTCCGATTCAGTAACAGGAGTTCTGGGGGGCCGCGGGTGGCAATCCGGACAGGGGCCAGGGCTTCCCGCGCCGGTGGGCGGCATTGTTGCCGACGCGAATGGAATCCTTCAACTGGGAGTTAAAGAGACCGAGATTGCAGGTAATGATGGGTCGGCAAACGTTCAGTTAGACGTGTCCTTTACCGCACCATCAGGCAAGCAGGCCTCATTGGCGGCCCCTCTGATCGGACTTGTTGCTGCAATTGCTTCAATGGGTGGCACTCTGGCTGGGGGTGCGAATTACTTTTATGCCGTCAGCGCGGTGGATGCTGCTGGCGGCGAGAGTTCGCTTTCATTCATTGTGCAGGCCAATGTGGCACCCCTGACAAACACGAATTCCGTGATTCTCAACGGGATAGGTCTACCTGCGGGGGCCGTCGGCTTTCATGTTTACCGGGGGACGACGGCTAAGCAACTGGTTCGAATCGCATCGAATCTGCCGGCAGGCGGTTCGGTTACCGATGCGGGCTTTCCTCTGCTGAGTGTGCTGCCGCCCGACTCACAGTTTGATCACGTGAACCTTTACTGGCGCTGGGAATGGCTGCCCGAAACACCTGCTGCCGTTCACTCTTCAATTACGGTAGGAAATTCGATTCTCCGGCTGAAACCCGACCAGTATGTTGCAGGGACGGTGCGTATCACACGTGGTACCGGTGCGGGCCAGGAACGGTTGGTTGCTTCGAACGATACCGAGACGATCACGGTTTCTCAAGCCTGGTCGGTGAGGCCCGATGCGACGAGTGCGTTCGTGGTCTCAGAAAGTTCCTGGAGGTTCGGGGCACGAGGCAATTCGGGCCCCATACCGGTCAGCCTGGCGGAGCGCCTGGGAACAGGAGTGCAGTTATCGGCGCGCGCGGCGAACTCTTCGAATGATGAAGCCGCGTATGAATTGTCTCCGCTAACCAGGTGGACCATCGGACAATCGGGTGCGCTGCTGGCGGATTCCGATGTGCCTCCCGAGCCCCTCTTTGGTGTGCAGGTTTCGCCGTCCCGCGCGGGAGTGCTCGAGCTTGGCGCAGTCGCCTTTCCAACTCTCGTGAACACCCGCAGCGTTATTGCCGGAACCTACCGGTTTCACTATCACGACGAGATCAACGGGCTTCCGCCAGTGGAAATAGCGGCGGTGGTGAAAGAAGACGACACCACCTTGCATCTGCGAACTCCGGTCGACAGTGGGCAGTTTCTTCAGATCGGCCGCGAGGTCCTGCTGGTTGGCGATACCGATGCAGCCGGTTTGACCACGGTACAACGTGGACTTCATCAAACCACCGCCTCGGTCCATACCGCCGGAACGCTCGGGTACATCCTGAAGGAAAAAGTGGCGATCGTGCCCTTCATCCGCAACTTCTTCGGCGCTGGTGCCAGCGGCCAGTGGAAAAGCAGTCTCGAGTTGCCGGGAGTCCGGGTCGCGAGCGCGCAGATGTATATGACGAATGCTGTTGGGAATGGACCTGTGGCGGCAAATGAATACACCAGCACCAACGACCTCGGTTTGCGGACACTGGGCGGCGGGCAGTTCTCTTTCCAGATCAACGGGTACCTTGCGATACAGACGGGAGCGGCTCCGAATATCATCGTTGATGCAGATCGTGCGGTTCGTGATGTCTATGCGATCTTAAGGACGCCGGCGGCTGGGGCCGGCGTAACGTTGCAGATTAATCTGAACGGGGTGCAATACGCCACGGTTCAGTTCGACCCCGCAACGACCGTATCCGGTGTTGTAAACGGGTTTGGCTTGCCTCCGCTCCGTATTGGAGATGAGTTAAGCCTGGACGTTACTGGCGTTGGGACCACTAGTCCGGGCAGCGATCTGAATCTGGTGATGCGGCTTTAACAGCCGTTACACTGGAAGCTTGCTGCTGGTACAAAACGTGTCTAAACGCTACCGACTCTACAAAGCGCCTTTCGACCGAATCCGCGAATTAAATCCATTCCGAAGCGCCCCTCTTTATCGCGATTTTTGGGCGCTGCGAGATATATCCTTCAGCGTCGATCGCGGCGAGGTGGTCAGTCTTGTAGGCCCAAACGGTTGCGGTAAGAGCACGCTGCTGCAGGTGATCAGCGGGATCCTGCAGCCAACAACCGGAAGGGTGGTCGCACGTGGACGGATCGCGGCCCTACTCGAACTGGGCGCAGGTTTCAATCCGGAGTTCACCGGGTACGAGAATATCTTCATCAACGGCGAGATCATGGGGATCAGTCGCGCGGAGATGGCGCGAAATCTTCCAGCGATCGAAGCGTTCGCGGAGATCGGTGAGTTCATCCATCGGCCCGTGAAAGAGTACTCAAGCGGGATGTATGTCAGGCTAGCGTTCTCGACCGCTATACACGTGAATCCGGATATCCTGATCGTCGACGAAGCGCTTGCGGTGGGTGATGCGGTGTTTGCCAACCGCTGCATCCGGAAATTCGAGGAACTTCGCGACAAACAGACCACCGTCCTGTTTGTATCCCATGATCTCGGCCTGGTGAAGCAGCTATCGCACCGAGCCATCTTCCTGCTGGACGGGCAGATTCAGGCGCAGGGTGAACCCAAGCACGTCATCGACAAATATATCGGGCTGGTGCTTGAACGGCAAAAGGCTTTCGATCAGAAAGACAAGCGCTCCAATCTTCCCGCCAGCAACCGGCATGGCGACGGAGCGAGCGAAATCCTGGACGTTTCGCTGTACGACGAAGCCGGCCGGCAGGTTCGCGTCGTTT
>JAUZEU010000697.1 GCA_030838885.1 Bryobacterales bacterium
TCGCTCGGACGAGGTTATCTGCTGATTCAAAAACTTCCGGAAGCGATTCCCCATCTGGAGCGGGCCCTCCCGTCCGATCGGGACGGCGCCATCGCTTATCAGCTTGCTCAGGCATACAGGAGTGCGGGGCAACCGCAAAAAGCCGCGGGACTGATGAAGAAGTACAGCGAAATAAAGAGATTGAGCGAAGAGGCCAAAAACCAGGCGAACGAGATTACCGCACCACAATGATGTCCGAGGGGCAGTGGCCGGCGCCTCTGCCCCCTTGAAACCGCGCACTTACTGCTTGATGACCGTACCGTCGCGGCGGCGGATCACACCCCAACCGCCGTTATCCTTCTTCCTCTGGCCCTGCTCGCCCGTACCAAACGGATACTTTGCGGCGGCTTTCTCATTCACTTCGATGCCCCAGCCGGGCGCCTCGTTCGCATAGAAATACCCGTCTTTCACCACGGGGCAATTACTGAACACTTCCTGCACGTGTTCGTTGAAGGGTGAATGCTCCTGAATGCCGAAGTTGTAGCTGACCAGATCCAGCGTGACGTTTGCCATGTGCCCCACGGGGGAAACATCTCCCGGTCCGTGCCATGCTGTCTTCACTCCGAAATGTTCTCCGAGGATGGCCATTTTGCGGGAGGGCGTAAATCCACCAGCCTGCGAGACGTGCACGCGGATGTAGTCGATCAGTCTTTCAGATATCAGCGGGCCCCATTCATGCGGGCTGTTGAAGAGTTCACCCATCGCGATCGGGGTGGAGCACTGCTGTCTTATCTGCCGGAAATAGGCGAGGTCTTCCGGAGACAGCGGGTCCTCCAGGAAGAACAGCTTAAACTTCTCACTATCTTTGGCGAACTGAACGGCCTGATTAGGCGTGACGCGCTCGTGTGCGTCGTGCAGGATTCCAATGTCTTCGCCGAATTCTTTACGACAGGCTTCGAATAGCTTCAGCGCGCGGCGAACATACGGCTCCGGCTCGAAGACGGGGTCGGCGTGCAAAGCCTTAGCCGAGACCTGCGTGCCTGTTGATCCGTACCCGGCGTAACCGGGCACGCCAACCTGCACGCGCACATTCCGGAAGCCCTCGGCAATGAATTTCTTCGCGCTGTCGATTACCTCCGAGATCTCAGACCCGGATGCATGCGCATAACAGTCGGCGGCCTCGCGGCATTTGCCTCCCGCAAGTTGATAGACCGGCAACCCGACCTGGCGGCCTTTGATGTCCCACAACGCCATATCCACCCCGGAAATAGCGTTATTGAGGACCGGTCCGTTTCGCCAGTAGGAGCCGTTGTAACACATCTGCCAGGTATCGTCGATCCGATCGGCCGGACGACCCACGAGCAGCGGTTTCAGGTATTTCTCCACAGCCGGAACCACCAGATCTGCGCGCTGGGTAAACGTGGCACAGCCGTATCCATAGAGGCCATCCTGATCGGTGATCACCTTAACGACCACCAACCGCACGCCACCTGGCTCCGTCGCGATCACCTGGATGTCCTTGATTTTGGGGGACGGCATCCCTCGCGTGGCACGTTCAACGCGAACCTGCGCCTGCGTCTCCTTCGGCGAAAGGGCCACAGCCGCGCCACCACCCATTATCATTTCTAACAAATTTCGTCTTTTCATATCTTGCTCCTGCGATTCGATTCGTTGTGCAGACGTACGTCGGGCTTGTTGTCTCGATTCAATGTCTGGATGTTACTTTATAGCTGCCGCCGAAGAATTCGTTACCGCCAATCAGCGCTCAGAACTCTTCCACCACCTTCAGGGTCTGATCGGCCCTGATGTTGTGGAGTACCTGCTTCCTACCGCCAGGCCAATCGATTTCCACTGTGCCGATTTGCTGCATAGTTCCCAAACCGAAATGGACAGGCGTATGACTCGAGGAGGCATAGCCTGTGGCCGTGGTCATGTGGTTCACCTGAGTACCGATATGTATCTTTGCACCGATCCCGTCGCGATTGCTTTTCCGACCCACGAGCTGAATGTCGATCCAGTGTTCCCGTCCGGGACTCACGTTCTCCCAAAGTTCGGCCGGTTCACCCAACGCTGAGACCACCACGTCGAGCTTGCCGTCGCCATCAAAATCCGCAAATGCGCAGCCGCGGTGCGCACGACGAGCCTGGAAGTCGGCACCGGCGGCTGCCGACACATCGCTGAAATGGCCATTGCCGAGGTTCATGAAAATGCTGTTTGCCTGCCGGTACGCAGTGGATTCCAGTCGCTCCACCTGATCGTTCACGTGGGAGTTAGCGGTGAAAATATCCTTCCATCCATCATTGTTGAGATCGACGAATCCGGCGCACCATCCGCTGGCATCCACGCTCAGACGGCTCAGCCCGCTTGTATAACCGGCATCGGCGAAGCCACCATTTCCGTCATTGCGGAACAGCGGAAAGGTCTGCTTGCTCAGAGCAGTAATAATCAGGTCGGGCCGGCCATCGTTATCGTAGTCGCGGAAGTCCGTTCCCATATTCGAGATCGCTTTTCCCGCGGGATCGAACGCCACGCCGGCGTTCAGCGCAACCTCCTCAAAGGTACCGTCGCCCTTATTGCGAAAGAGCGAATTCGCCACAGTGTCATTGGTAACGAAAGCGTCGGGCCATCCGTCGGAGTCGTAGTCCGCGAACGCTACGCTCATCCCCTTACCTGGATGCGAAGCGACGCCTGACTTTACTGATACATCTTCAAACTTGCCGTTACCCAGATTGCGATACAAGGTATTCGGCAGACCCTCGAAATAGGAGGGACTGCAGTAAATGCGAAGTCCGATCTCGGGCTTACCGCAGAAGCGATCAAGGCCCTGCGACCACTTCAGGTAGTTGACCACGAAGAGATCAGGCAGACCATCGCGATCATAGTCGAACCATCCTGCGGCTGCCGACCAAACCGCGCTCCTGATGCCCGCAGCTGCGGTCACATCTTCGAACTTCCCGTTCCCCAGATTGCGATAGAGGACGTTGCGGTTCACGCCCGTAACGAACAAGTCCACGTGCCCATCATTGTCGTAATCCGCAGCGGCGGCGCCCATCGAGTAACCGGCGCCACCCACACCCGCTGCTGCTGTCACATCAGAAAACTTCATCCCCCCTTCATTCCGGTACAGCCGGTTCAGGAACTTCGGATCGAACTTTTCGAGCGAGGGAACACTGGCTCCGTTCGTAAAATAAATATCCGGCCTGCCATCTCCGTCGTAGTCAAATACGGCGACACCGCCCGGTACACCTTCGATCATGTACTTCTGTGGTGTCGGATCATTCATGAAAATAAAGTTCAGGCCCGCCCGCTCTGCTGTTTGGCGAAAGCGAATCTCCGGAGGTTGGAGCGGAGGCGCTGCGGGAATCACCAGCAGCGCCACCAGGCCAGCGCACGCCCCTCCTCCGAGAACCCCTTTTACGTTGACCACTGACAATCCTGCACCCTCCCGTCTGGAGCCGGTGTAACCCGGCCCGAAGTCAGAAGGATAGTTTAAGACCCAGCTGAATATTTCTGGAACCGGTAATGAACGTCGAGGTAACCTTTCCGAACGATGGCGATCCGACCGTTTCCGCCGGCGCCGGTCCCGAGTTATTCCCAGTCGCGATTCCGAACAGCGGATGATTGAATGCGTTGAATGCCTGGACCTTGAACTGTCCTTTAAACCGCTCGGTCCCCAACTTAAAGTTCTTGAGTAAAGAGAGGTCGGAGTTGTTCATAAACTGCTGGCGCACATTTGGAATGAAGCGAGGGGCGTTCCCGATTTCAAAAAGCCCCGGCGCTGTGGCAGCCCTGGTGTTGAACCATTGATCCGGATTCCGATTCTCGAGCGAGAGATCCTTCACGTTCGCCACCTTCGGACGCTGAACGCCGAATCCGAAAGCGGAGAGGGTATTCTGCGCGTACAGCCCCAGGGGGATTCCGTTAGCGGAGCGCACCACTCCGGATATTTCCCAACCTCCCAGCACAGCGTCTGCAACGGTGTTCATTCCGGAGCCGAATTTCTTGCCCTTACCAACAGGTAGCTCGTAAACCAAAGTGTTCACGAGATCGTGAGTTACGTCGTGTGCGCTGATCGAATAATCGGAATTTGGATTGTAGATGTCGCGCCGCCCGTCCGCCAGCCACCATCCCTGATCTTCGGAGGAAGTATCCAGAGCCTTCGACCATTGATAGGTCGTCAACAACGTGAGACCACCCGAAAAGCGGTGCATAAACTTGGCGGTCAGCGCGTTGAAATTACTAATCGCACCCTTCGTACTGAGGGCATTGTTCACGTTGATGAACTGCGGGTAAGGGAGCAGCAGTTGATATGCCGGAATGGTCGGATTCGCCAGTGCGCCGGTTTTGATGGTACCCAGGAACGGATTCGGCACCAGATTGTTCAGCGCCTGGCCCTGGCTGAGATATTTCGGGTCCAGTTGGTTAGCATTCGAGACGACGCCGAAGGCGAGCCTCCGGCCGATATTGCCTGTGTATCCGACCTCTAAGATCGAGCGCTGTCCCAACTGGTACTGAAAGTCGATACTGTAGCTCTGGATAAGAGGTGAAGGATTGTCCCTCCGCCAGGCAGTCGGCGTCAAACCGGCGAACGTTGCAGCCCCGAGCGTGTTGCCCGTTGGCTGGTTAAGTCCCTGCGGGAAGGGATTGCTCAGAAACACCGTGGGCGTCACTCCGTTGGGAGTCGTGACCCACTGGGTGATCGCCGTATATCCATTGGTCCCGTTGATGCCATTCTCGGTTAGGGAGCGGCCGTAGGAGACCCCGTAGCCACTCCGCACCACGAGTTTCTCGGTGATCTTGTAAGCGAGGCCAAACCGCGGCGCGAAATTGGTGAAGTCGGTATTGGTCTGGCCCCTGTCCTTGGGCGAAAGGTAAACCAGCCCGCCTTTCAGAGGCAGCCCCGTGGGCCCGGCGAGCGGACTTGTAATGGTGGGATCGAAGTAGTTCAGCCGGTTATAGCGATCCGTCATCGGCAGCTGCAATTCGTATCTCAGGCCGAGTGTGAGAGTAAGCTTTCTCGACATCTTCCAGGAATCCTGGACATACCAGCCGAGTTCCCGGTACGATGCAGCCGGCGAAAACGGAGTGGTGAACGACCCGGTTCCCAGCCCGAGCAGGAGCGAAGCAATTGAGTTGCCCGAGATGCTACTGGCGCTGGCAACCACCGGCCCCGTAGTAGGACCCGAATTAAAAGCCATGCTCATCGGGTTCCGCCCGTTCGGGTTCCAGACGTAATTGGTGCCGGCGAAGCCGAACTTAATGCTGTGCGCACCGTGCTCGTGCGTTATGTTCGCCGCAAGCGTACCGGTCCGCAGTGCGCCGTCCGTTTTTCCTCCTCCCGTCATGTTTACAAAATTCGTGATATTCCACACACCCAGGCTGGGAACCGGGAACTGATTCTCAAACGCCTGCGAGTACCCAAGGCTGGTCAGCTTTACGTTGTCCTGAACCGAGGTGCCGTACGAATACGAGGTTATCCCGCCAGCCCCGATCACTACGTTGATTGCCCACGTTGGCGATGGAACAATAGTATTACTGAGAGTGACTTGGTAATCGGGTCCCCCGCGATCGCCGCCGTGGGGCGACACAGCCGAATCCTCTACTCCCGTTCGGAAAATTCTGGGTTGGATTTCGGTGAACATGTTT
Source organism: Bryobacterales bacterium (assembly GCA_030838885.1). Taxonomy (GTDB): domain Bacteria; phylum Acidobacteriota; class Terriglobia; order Bryobacterales; family Bryobacteraceae; genus BOG-234. Next base: position 5,626 of record JAUZEU010000697.1, read on the forward strand.
CGAGTAATATGCAGAAACATGCTGTGGCTGTTGGTCCGAGCCCAGTCCGCCCGTCCGTCGAACCTGTTCACGCCTTGCGCGTGCCGCCCAGCCCCAAAGTAATTTAAGCCGCCGGTGATCGAGTTTCCAGCCGATGTTGCCACAGGAAATAACTTGTTTGTCACTGCATTCCCTACCGGGTCCATGCGGTTTGCCGGGATCACATTGTTAGGAAAGGGGCTGCGCACAAACCCGGCGCCGTTCGGGTTAACCCTGGTGGTGAGGGGATCGTAGATCACCTGAAGACTTCCATCCCCATTCAGAGTCCTTGAAAAGTCGCCTTGTCGCTGGAGGGCAGTCGGCACGGATATGTTGCTGCTGAGCGTTTCGTTTAGCCGGTTGTATTCAGTTCCGAACAGGAAAAAAAGGTTCCGTTCTTTCCATAGCGGGCCGGAAACCGTTCCGCCAAACTGGTTCCGCTTGAGAGGCGTCTTCGCGACTCCCGCCCGATTGTATTCCCATCGGTTGGCATCCAGCACCTGGTTTCGGAGGTACTCGAAGGCAGATCCGTGGAACAACGGTGACCCTCCCTTGGTGATCAGGTTTACGACACCGTTGCCAATGCGCCCGTACTGCGCGTCGTAGGTGTTGCGCAGCACCTGTACCTCCTGCACCGCGTCCACCTGCGGCGTCCCGAGAGTTTGGCCCCAGTCCCCCGCCTTTGCGGTTATGCCATTCACCCATACTGTATTGCTGCCTTCCCGGCCGCCATTCATCGCAAACAAACCCATGTCCCCATCCAAAAATGTCTCCTGCGGAGATCGAATTCCGGTTTGAGAGATCATCGACTTCACCCCCGCCGTGGTGAACACCAGCGCCATAGGATTTCGGAAGTTAACAGGAAGCTCCTGAATTTGCCGTTGATCCAGACTCGTGCTTTGATCGGCAGATTGTGTGTCCAAGGCAACACTAGTCCCTTGCACCTCAACCGTCTCGGCGACCGTGCCGAGTTCCAGTTGGACATTTTCTTCGGCCGCCTGGGACGCACTCAGAGATATGTTCGAGTGAACCGCCTTTTTAAATCCCGGAGCCTCGACGGTCAGTTCGTACGTTCCCGGAAGCAGAAGCGGGAGTGAATACCGCCCGTCAGCGCCTGCGGCAGTTGTACGCGTTTCCTTTGTATTTCGGTTTACAAGTAGTACGTTGGCGGCGGGGACCATTGCCCCGTTCGGATCGGCGACCATCCCGGTAACACTGGCGGAAGCCTGAGCGAAGCAAGTGTTCGCCGCGATGAAGAAACCCAGCATCGCTGTTAACACGGGGCCAATTGATCGAATTCGACTTGGAATCATTTTTTTAAACTCCTCTGAATGCCGGTACGCGTCACTAGCGGTCAGAAACGCGGCGAGCCGGTGCGGTGTCTGTAATGTTGCGCCACGCTTTCTGCTCAGGCAAGGTGAAACGCCGAGATTCACAGTTATGCTGCTGTGAATCACAGGTCAGCAGTGCGTGCTGACCGCACTTAACAGCGTGAACACGATCCTAACGGCTCCCCTGCAATCAAGACAATGCCAGGCGCGTCGTGGATCATGTAGAATCAGAGTCCGATAATGGTGGTGAGGTTCCTGTGAGTCTGACGCCCATCTCTCCGGGCGAGAAAGAAATTCCGGTCACGCCCGAACTGGCCACCCTGGCCAATGACGAGCGCTGGCAGCTGATTACACGGATCAGTGCCAGTCTCCATTTCGTCAAATCGCCTCGTCTCCGGAACTTTCTGATCTTCATCAGCGAACGCAGTCTGACGGGCCATGCCGAAGAGATCACCGAATACGAGATCGGCTGGAAGGTGTTTGAGCGCGGTCAGAACTACAGCCCTTCCGATGACAGTATCGTCAGAACCGCGGCACGTCAGCTTCGCGCAAAGGTGAAGGAGTACTTTGAATCGGAAGGAGCCAGCGAGGCGTGGTCGCTCGAAATTCCCAAGGGCGGATACATCCCGATTTTCACTAAGCGCGAAAGCGCGATAGTCGAAGAACATGTCGAGCCAGTGCCGCCGGTTTCCGCGCCAGCTCCCGTAGATTCCGGTCGTCGATGGCGGCTCGTGTCAGCAGTTCTGGCGGTCTTCGCACTCGGCGCGCTGATCACGGCCGTCTGGCTCTGGCAGGCAACCCGGACGGAAACACCGGCCCCCACTATCGCCTCCACCGTCCTTGCGCGCGGTCCTCAGCCCACCCGCGTGGTGGTCGGTGACTTCGGAATTGTGCTCATGGAGTTGGCGAACCGACGCATAGTCTCCGTTGAAGACTACGTTAATCGCTCGTACGTCAACGTTCTCCCCGCCAAGCCCTCGGAACCTTTCGTGCGCCATCTGTGGAACGCTTTTAGCCTGGGCCAGATCGTATCGTTTCCTGACGTTTCCGCGGTTAGCGCAATCATGCGCCTGTCTGGTTCCGAAGGTAAGAAAGCGACCATCCAGAACGCACGCCAGATCACTCCGCGCGATTTGCGATCCGGGAACTTCATCCTCCTCTCAGCGCCCATCGCAAGCCCGTGGATGACACTGTTCGAGGAGAGATTGAATTTCCGCTATCGAGTGACTTTCAACGAGGATTCGCCTTCGATGGTGACAACCTTCGAAAATCTCCATCCTGAGCCCGGCGAAAAGCCTGTATATCGCGCCGACGCCACAACCCCGGGATATGGCGTGACTTATGGATTAGTTGCGAAAGTCCCCAATCTGACCGGTACTGGTAAGGTTCTTCTGATCTATGGACTCAAGTACACCGGATTAGAAGCTGCCGGCGAATATGCCACTGATCCCAATGCAGCAGCGGCACTGGCAAGGATGCTCCATGTAAAGAGCATCGAGGACGCGCCGGACTTCGAGGTACTCATCGAAACTTATGCGATCGACACCGCGCCTCGCTACGTCAAGGTCGCAGCCTTGCGCTCTATCAAGTAGCCCGGATGATGCGGAATTCACCCCCACAATGGGACGACTGTTCTGTGGACCGACCTCCACCAACCTCAAATGCATTCTCCTTGCTGACATCTCTTGTCCCGCGCGAATCAGCTACCAGGTTAGACGCCGTCGGTACGCACGCGTGCAACCAGCACTCTGTCCCGGCGAATTCACCAGTACAGGGCCCGGGAACGAGCAGCGCTGACCTCGAGGGCAGTGTTGTCAAGCTCCGGGGCCCGGCCATGATTGAGTGCCTCGTCGTTACTTCGTGCGCACATAACGCAGTGACAACGCGTGTTGACGCCTTTGCCGGCGGCCTTCGTTCGGAGCAGCCGGTTTCGCCGCCAGGCTGTGACGTGCTGGTCGTCAGTGAAGCTAAACGCCGGTTGCCCAACTGAGCCCGACTTGCATCCGACCAGCGACAGACATCAGCAAGCGGAACGGATCCAACTTCTTCGCCATCCTTCAGCAGACTGCCACACCGAACCGGCGTTCACGATGCCCACTACCGTTTCACCCGCTTCCGCGCAGATCTGGTTCTGAGTATCAGGGCAAGCAGAGAGTATATGACACGAGAGGTCACGGCTTTCAAGTCTGCAGCATTCGCCCATCGAGCCAGATTATTCGGTTCTGCAGGCAGTAACAGTTCCGGCTATACAGCACTGCATCCACAAGGCGCAGGGCCAAGGCTCCTGTACCGGCTACAGAGTCTTGAGATAAGCGATCAGGTTGGCGCGTTCATCCTCGCTGAGGATATCGCGGAACGCTGGCATGCCTCTGCCCCCATCATCAAGCACCGCGCGCACGTTCTCCTCGGTCACTTTCTTTCCGTTCCGCAGCTTGTCACGTCGGAAAACCCCCTTCAGGCCAGGACCTGCGAGTTCGTCCGGCCCGGAATCGGTTTGGGTCTCCGTACTTTGGGCGTCGTGGCAGACGACGCACCGTGCAAATGTTCTTTGACCTTTGGATGCGTCGCCCGGCTTCTGAGCCAGCGTACCGGTCGCAGTTATTATCAAGCCCAGACAACCGGCGGCAACTAATTCTTTTCTCATATGCAGGTCCACGAGGAGCGTCAGGATCACTGCCAATATCGCACATCTAAATTGCAGGTGGAAGACCGGCACTCACGAAATGCAACTCGGTCCCGGAGTGATATCGGATCGGTCGCCGCGTAGGGAAGTGCATAAGTAACAGGGTTTCAGCTGCGCTGCTCCCGTCCTTCCAAACGGAAAGTTTTGGGCCCGGGCGCCGCCTTCAAGGGCACCCGACCACGTGATTCACATCGAAAAACTGTGACTCTCACCGGTTTCACCTTACGCTGGCCGTCTTGCAATCTCATACTTGCCAGGTAACCCCAGGAGAGCAAGTGATGTAGATTTTCGAGAGTCGGTCCATCGGTCCGCTGCTGGCACCAGCGTATATGCCTCCAGCTTGAACCTTTACTTTACCCGGACTCCGGCCGCACATAGGTGGTTAGAGATCAATTCTCTGAAGCGGAGTATGGTCGCAACCCGAAAGTGAAATGGGGCATAACCGTGCCGATCTTTGGCTCTCGCGGGCAACACTCAACGTTGAGATGAATTCAATAAGTATTGAAATGCTTGAAATGCTCGATTCGAAAGGCAGAGAGAAATGAGAACGCTTTTGCTGTTGGCGGCTGGAATATGTCTGTTGGTTTCTTCCCTATGTGTCCCCTCGCTCTGGGCGCAATCCTCGACCACCGGGGCCTTGGCGGTCACGGTGACCGATCCCTCCAGCGCTGTTGTGGCAGGGGCGACTCTGACGCTTGAAAATGCAGCGACGGGGCAACAACGCACAGAAGTCACGGGATCACAGGGTACCTACACCTTCCCGCTCCTGCCCGTCGGCGATTACAAGGTGACGATTTCAGCGCCCGGCTTCAAGCCGGTCCAACTGCCCTCGATTACGATCAGCGTCACCGAGACGCGCGTACTGAAGCATAGCCTCGAACTCGGAACCTCGCAACAAGAGGTTACCGTGGTCAGCGAAGCGCAATCCGTCCAGACGGATACGGCCGCGTTGGGAGCTGTGGTCACGGGCACCACTATCACTGCTCTTCCGTTAGTGACCCGCAATTACACTCAAATCCTTTCGTTATCGCCTGGCGCAATCTCCGATGTGGTAAATGCCGGAACGATTGGCCACGGTTCCCCGGCCATTTACGTCAATGGCATGGCGGGCAACGGCAACTCTTATCAGATGGACGGGGCTGATATCACAAGCCTTTCATCCGGAACTACGAACGACCTGAACTTTGGCACAATTGCGATTCCTAACCCCGACACACTTCAGGAGTTCAAAGTACAGACTTCGATGTATGACGCGAGTTATGGCCGAAACGCCGGCGGCAGCGTCAATGTGGTCACCAAATCCGGGACGAACCAGTTTCACGGGGCACTGTTTGAGTTCCTCCGCAACGATGTTTTCAACGCCAATGCTTTCTTTCGCAATCGCAACGGCCAGGCCAAGCCAGTGCTAAAGCAGAATCAATACGGCTTCACGTTCGGTGGCCCTCTCATCAAGAAAGACAAGCTGTTCTTCTTCAGCTCTTATCAGAAGACTGATCAGGCGAATGGGCTTGATCCCACGGCCCTTTCTTCCATTACGTTGCCACCCCAACTAACGAACTCAAGAACCCGCGCCGATCTCGGGAAGGCGTTCTGCCCACAAAACAATCCTGCCGGAAGCACGTTTGCGAACACAAGATTTGGAGGGGCGCAGGTGGCATGCGACGGCTCTAACATCAACCCTGTCGCTTTGACGCTCCTGAATTACAAACTGCCTGACGGCAGTCTGATGATTCCATCTCCTCAAAGGATTGTTAACGCCGGGACTCCGACTGCATTTGGCAGCTCTGTTTATAGCGTGCCGGCCACCTACGTCGAAGACCAGTACCTTGGCAACGTGGACTACCTGGTCTCCTCGAAACACACTTTGTCAGGGAGATACTTTTACGCAATTTCCCCTCAGTTCGTGCCGTTCAAGTGCAACCCCTGCGTGCCGGGTGGCAGTTCCGGTATTCACCTCACCGGGAATAACAACGTACTGGGCAGACTGACGTCCGTGCTGTCGAACAGGCTTGTAAATGAAGCTCGGTTCTCATCAGTGTACCTTCGGGCCTCGAACAGGTCCCTTGATCCCATTACCTCGCCGGAAGTAGGTATCACACCGGCCGTCGCCACTTTCCCACTCGTCCCCGTCATCACGATTCCGGGATTATTTGGGTTTGGTGGAGCTCAGAACAATGGAGAGAAGCAGGCAAACCGCACCGTTCAATGGGCTGACCAGCTCTCCTGGATTCAAGGCCGCCATAACGTACGTATTGGGTATCAGGGGGAAAGATTCTACTGGGATGCTCGTGTATACGCCTTAGCCCGAGGGAGTTTGTCCTTCCAAAGTTTCCCGGACTTTCTGCTGGGAATGAGTGCTGCCCAGAATGGCAGCGCATTCAGCAACGTGGGAACCGCAAGCGCGTTCGTGGGGACGCCTTCGCTTAATCTCAAGGCGAATTCTTCTACCGCTTTCGTTCAGGACGACTTCAAAGTGAATTCGCATCTCACCTTCAACCTGGGTCTGCGGTGGGAATACATGGGGCTACCTTATGATTCGCCCAAAGGAAATACTTTC
>JAUZEU010000772.1 GCA_030838885.1 Bryobacterales bacterium
AGCTCGAACTTCTCCAGAATTGCGCGCGTGGTCGGAGTGCCTTTCGTGGTCGCTGTGCCTTTTCTGCCAGGCAACTCGCGCAGCATCTCCGGAATGCCGGGGTACAGCTTTGTACCGGCATGGCCTCGCGCAGGATAAGCGGTCCTGTAGGCCTGAATCATCTCATCCAGTTGTTCGCGGGAGTAGTGTGGCAGCACGTCCCGGAAACAGACATCCAGGTGGTACCCAATGAAGGTCTTGAGGTAATCGAAGGGAACCGGCTCCGGAACGTGGCCCTCAAAAGCAGACTGGATAGCGCCACAAATGTCTGTGGCGCTATCCAGTAAAGTTCCGTCTATATCGAACAGGTAGACCGGGAAAACCGGGACTTGTTTAGGCAGGAGCCGGATGCTCCCCTTCAGACAATCCCAGCCGCCGGCCACCGCCGCCCTCAGGTCGAATGACTTGCTGAGTATCCTCGGCTTGGTCCTTCGCCTTGGTGCCGCCGCTCATAGGAGGCAGTTCGCCGCCATCCATGATCGATCTTACTTCAGCGCCGTCCAGAGCTTCGCGTTCCAGCAGCATTTCGGCTACACGGACCAGCGCATTCGATTGCTGCTCGATGATGGCGCGCGCCCGGCTGTAGGCCGTGGAAACAATCCGCTTCACTTCTTCGTCAATGCGGATTGCCGTCTCTTCGCTGTAGTCGCGATGTTGCGAGATCTCGCGGCCCAGGAAGATTTGCTCTTCCTTCTTGCCGAAGCTCAGCGGGCCCAGCTCGCTCATGCCCCATTCGCAAACCATCTTGCGCGCCATTTCGGTGGCACGTTCGATGTCGTTGCTCGCGCCGGTGGTCATCTGGTTGAGATAAATCTCTTCCGCGATGCGGCCGCCCATCAGGATCGCCAGCTGGTCTTCGCAGTAAACCTTGCTGTAGTTGTGCTTGTCATCCGTTGGCAACTGCATGGTGATGCCAAGAGCCATGCCACGGGGGATGATCGAAACTTTGTGCAGCGGATCGGAGTTCGGAACCCTTACCGCAACAACTGCGTGGCCAGCCTCGTGATAAGCAGTGGTGCGCTTTTCGGACTCGCTCAGAATCATCGATCTGCGTTCCGCGCCCATCAGGATCTTGTCCTTGGCGAGTTCGAAATCGATCATCATCACGACTTTCCGGTTTTGGCGCGCTGCGTTCAGCGCAGACTCGTTCACCAGGTTCGCAAGATCCGCACCGGCCAAGCCAGGTGTCCCGCGAGCCACCACAGAGAGCTGAACGTCGTCACCCAAGGGCACTTTCTTGGTGTGCACCTTGAGGATGGCCTCGCGTCCGTTCACATCGGGGCGTCCGACCACTACGCGGCGGTCGAAACGGCCGGGGCGCAACAGAGCCGGATCGAGCACGTCCGGACGGTTGGTCGCGGCCACCAGAATCACGCCTTCATTGGACTCGAAACCGTCCATTTCCACCAGTAATTGATTGAGCGTTTGCTCGCGCTCATCGTGACCGCCACCCAAACCCGCTCCGCGATGCCGGCCGACCGCATCAATTTCGTCGATGAAAACGATGCAAGGCGCGTTTTTCTTGCCCTGTTCGAACAGATCGCGAACGCGGCTTGCGCCGACGCCCACGAACATTTCCACGAAGTCCGAACCCGAGATGGAGAAGAACGGGACGTTCGCCTCGCCCGCAATCGCTCTGGCCAGCAGGGTCTTACCGGTTCCGGGAGGTCCGATCAGCAGTACCCCTTTCGGAATACGTCCGCCCAGCTTCTGGAATTTCTGCGGTTCGCGCAGAAATTCGATAATTTCTTCGAGTTCTTCCTTCGCCTCTTCCACGCCCGCGACGTCTTTGAACGTCACTTTGCGCTGCTGTGTGGAGTGCAGGCGGGCCCGGCTCTTACCGAAGCTCAGCGCTTTGTTCCCGCCGCTCTGCATCTGCCGCATCATGAAAATCCAGAATCCGATGAGCAGGATAAACGGTGAAGATTGCACCAGCAGCGAGACCCAGCCGCTGGAACTCGGATCGTTGAAGGTCATGGCGACCTTTTTGTCCGTCAGAAGATCGAACAGTTTCGGGTAGTTGTTTGGCACGATCGTGTGGAACGCATCACGACCGTTCATGAAGTCGCCTTTGACTTCGCTCCCGTTGATATTGACTGCTTTAACGTTGCCGGCCTCGACTTCGGCAACAAATTCGCTGAAGTTCAGTGCCCTGTCCGGCTTGGTATGGCCCTGCCGGACAACTGCCCACAGCAGTATGGCCACGCAGATCAGGACCACCCAGAAGATAACGGTTTTTACGTTTGAATTCACAATCCCTCGCGCTTCATTCCTGCGACGCTTCTACCTTACAACCCGCGTTAGAGTCCCGCGCGTCCACTTCATTGGACGTTCGGATACACCGGTTTGATTCCCCGGCTTCGCGAATGGCCAAAATTTGCCCGCTGTCCGGTCCCGCGGCGAATTCGACAGACGGCCCGAAGTGTCGCGCCCACAGGATGGAACTACCTTGGGTGATTACTGGCCAGGTGCGCCGTTCCCACAGGGGAACCCGGCACTCCTGGAACAATATCTTGATTTTCTGAGCCCCGGACTTCCCAACCGGATGGTAGCTATCGCCCGGACGCCAGTTCCTGAGCATCAGGGGACCGGCGTGCGAACCGGCGCAAAGCGACCAGTCCAGCACATTCATCTGATTATTATATACGTGCGCGGGAGTAACCAGTTCCAAGTCGATCGTTAACTGGCGCTCAGGCATACAGGTTCGGCCAGGAATCCGCAGTTCGATCGCGAAATCCCGTTCGAGGCGCGAGTCGAAGCCGACGGGCGCAAGACGGAGCCAGTCGAAGGAACGATAGACGTCCAGGTCCGGCAGTTGCATCCGCCCGCTGCCTTCCCGGGAAGCGGTCAGATTCCGCATCGCCTCTATGTGACGAAAATCAATGGATCTGAGTGATCCACGTACAACCTCTACGGCCTTGCGCAACAGGCGACGCTGCGTGGCTACCGGAAGGTCCTGGAGGGATCCGGTACGGATCAGAACCGCTTCACCCGACCTGGAAAGAAGTTTCGGCTCCAGTCGCGCGATTTCCCCCGACCAGTACTCTTCTTCAGCCTGCGCCCATGTGGCGGTCGAGGCAAGCACGTGGGGCAGCGACGGATTGAGTTCGGTCAGGGTTGGCATAATCTCCAGCCGGAGACGGTTTCGCAGGAAATCGGTGTTGGTGTTTGACTGGTCCTCCCGCCAGGGGATGCCGCGCTCCCTGAGGCTTTTCCTGATATCGTCCCGGCAAAATCCCAGGAGCGGACGAATCACCCGTGCCTCGGTTACGGGGCGGATGCCGCTGAGTCCGGCTGTGCCGGCCCCGCGCAGAAATCGCCCCAGTACCGTCTCAGCCTGGTCGTCCAGAGTGTGCCCAGTGGCAACGCTGTCGCAAATACCTGCTGCAATGCAGTCGCCAAAAAACGCATAACGGGCGCGACGAGCCTGTTGTTCCAGATTCCCGTCGGTCACCGGTTGGGCCGCGAGATGAAAATCCAAACCCATTTCGGCGGCCATGGAGCGCACAAATGCCTCGTCCAGATCCGACTCCACCCCCCGGAGCTGATGATTTACGTGCAGCACGGCGACAGCCACGCCGGCCTCTCTCAGGGCGTGAAGCAGAAAAACCGAATCCGCCCCGCCGGAAACGGCCACTCCGACCCGCCCGGCTCCCGTAATTTCCTGCAAACTCATGTAGACTTTCAAACGTAAACGTCTGCCATGCGCCCGCTTCTGGTTTGTTTATTCATCGTTGCGTCTGTCGCCGGACAGGAACCGCCACCCATTTCTATCAAAGTGGACGTGAATCTGACCAATGTTGCTTTCATCGTACGCGACACCGCCGGCGCATTGGCTTCGAATTTGCGAAAAGAGGATGTCGAGATCTTCGAAGACGGTGTCAGACAGCAGGTTCGGTTCTTTGGGCGGTCGAACGACCTGCCACTTCGCCTGGCCCTGATAGTGGATGCCAGCGGGAGTCAGGAGAAGTTCACCAGGCGACATAAGCACGATCTGGAGGCGTTCCTGAAAGCGACCATCACCGAGCAGGACCGCGCGCTGCTGGTTTGTTTCGGGAACCACGTGCGGGTGGTGAGCGATTTCAGCGCCTCAGTCCCTCGACTGATGGGCCAACTGGAGCGGTTTCACAAAGGGAGCCGTGACTTCCCGGAGCTCGAAGCGGATGACACGCGCTCGGCGGGCACCGCGCTGTTCGACGCCATGTACCTGACCTCGACCGAAATGATGAAGCCGGTTCCAGCCGCACGGAAAGCTCTGATTCTTTTCAGCGACGGGGAGGATAACTCCAGCGCACATGATTTGATGGATGCCATTGAGGCTGCTCAGACGGCCGATGCCCTTTTCTACACGGTGCGCTACACAGAGGCACGAAGCGGGCAGCTCACGGCGCGCAACCGGTATGGGATTCGCGAAATGGACAGGCTGGCGAGTGAGACCGGTGGAGCCGCCTTCGATGCTTCAAAGAAAGATGTGGGGCCCCTGCTCTCGCAGGTGGGCGAGGAACTTCGGTCGCTCTACGAGGTCGGCTATACCAGCACGAATCCGGCCCGGGACGGCACCTTTCGTAAGGTGACTATTCACCTGAAACCGGAAGGCTTTGTGGTGCGGGCGAAACCCGGCTACTACGCCCGCTGAGTCCCATTTACGCCAGGCAGCGGGAAACAGCAGCCTCATTCCATTCCACGCCGGTTCCGGCCGCGCCACCCGGAACCGCCAGGCCCTGCTCGATCCGCAGCGGCTCCGCCAGGATCGGATTCCACCAATCGGCATATTCCAGCCAGTGCGCCGTCGGCGTGACGCAAAACAGCTGAGCGCTGATCTCGGGCCACAGATGACTGGACACTGGAAGTCCATGAGTTTCGGCCAGGGCTGCCGCGCGCAGCCACCCGGTCACCCCGCCAATTCTCATGGCGTCCAGCATCACGTAATCCGAAGCGTGCGCGGCCACCGCGTGCCTCATGTCCTGCACGCCCCACCAGTTTTCCCCGGACTGAATCGGTGTCGCGATCTCGCGCGCAACCAGCGCCTGGCCCTCGTAATCGTGCGCCAGCGTCGGCTCTTCCACCCAGGTCAATTGCTCGCCTTCGAGCACCCGCAAACGCTGCACGGCTTCGACAGGCGAGAGGCTCTGGTTGTAATCGACCATGATCGCCACGTCTTTACCGACGGCCGCGCGGATCGCCCGGATCACTTCCAGATCTTCCTTCACATCCGGATAGCCGATCTTCGCTTTCACTCCGCGAAACCCGCGCCGAGCCCAATCTTCGGCCACTTTCGCGGAGCCGCTCACACCGTAGTAGCCCACCGCGCCGTAAGCCCGCAGAGGCTTTTCCGCTCCGCCCAGCAACCCCGCCAAAGACATTCCGGAACTGCGCGCCAGCGCATCCCAAAGCGCCATATCGATAGCAGCCATAGCCATTCCGACCAGGCCCTGAGTACCCAGCAGCCGGAAGCGCCGCGCCAGTTTTCCCTCAATTTCTTTGGGGGCCAACGGTTCACCCTTCACCAGCGGCTCAAGGTTGCGAATCAGATCTGCTGTGGGTTGCAGCGCCGCTGCCGTGTAGGTGAAAACAATACTGTGACCCAGGATGCCCTCATCTGTAATCACGTCGGTCAGCACCAGCGGAGACTCTGTGATGGTGCCGCTGGCTGTGCGATGCGGTTCCAGCATCGGGACCCGCACGGCGCGCACCCGAAGTTCCCGAATCTCAGGCCGGCCGGAACTCACTCCAAAGGCCCCGAAATCACACAGGCGTTCACGCCGCCGATCCCCATGGAGAGTTTCCCGCCCAGCCGCGAAGGAGCATCGCACGCCGCA
>JAUZEU010000787.1 GCA_030838885.1 Bryobacterales bacterium
ATGAAAGAAGCAGCCACCGCCTGCCCTTTCAACATCCTCCATGTCTGCGATTACGTCGCCCCTTACGCCAATTACGACGCTTATCAGGACTATCCCGGCCACATCGTCAACTGCAACACCAAACTGGCCGACCGGCAGATTTCCATCGCCGAAATCACCCGCTTCTTCAACCGTCCTTTCATGGGCGGCACGGATCGCCACGGTGTCATCGCCACCGGAACGCCCGCGCAGCTCCGGGCCGAAATCCGCGGCATCGCGAAAGCTTCCCCGCGCCCCTTCATCCTCGGCGCAGACTGCACGGTCGACGCGGACACCAGCTGGGACCGTCTCAAACAAGCGATCTCAATGGCTCACAGCATATGAGTAAACTCACACTCAAAGTCAACGGGAAGATCAGCACCGTGGATGTCGATCCCGGCACGCCGCTTCTCTACATCCTCCGCAACGAGCTCGGCCTGCAGGGCCCGCGCTTCGGCTGCGGCCTCGGTCAGTGTGGCGCGTGCAAAGTGCTTATCAACGGAGCGGCAGTTGCTTCCTGCATCACACCCGTGTCCACTGTTACTAGCGAGGTCACTACTCTGGAAGGCCTCGCTTCGAACGGCAAACTACACCCCCTCCAGCAGGCCTGGATTGACGAGCAGGTGCCCCAGTGCGGCTACTGCCAGAACGGCCAGATCATCACCGCAAAGGCAATGCTCGACAAGAACCCGCAGCCTACTGATGCTCAGATTCGTGAAGCCATGAATGGCACGCTGTGCCGTTGCATGAGCTACTACCGTATCCACATGGCGATCAAACGCGCTGTCAGGCAGGTGCCCGCATGAGCAACTCAAACGGCATCCCGGCACAGATCGAAGAATCGCTCCGCACGCATCGCCGGGGCTTCCTCAAAAGCGCGGGCCTGCTCGCTGTCAGCTTCGCCGCGGAAAGCAGAGCCCAGCCTCAAACCCAGGCGCCCGGCCCATATCCCAATCCGGATTTCCGCCAGCTCGATTCCTGGATTGTCATCCATCAGAACAATACCGCCACCTTCTACGTCGGCAAGACTGACCCCGGCCAGGGCACCGGCACCGGCTTCCGCCAGCTCATGTCGGACGAACTCGACATCGCCTTCGATAAAACCACCTGCATCATGGGCAGCACTGACATCACGGTGGACCAGGTCGGCTCGGGCGGCTCCACTGCCATGGAGAGGGACTCCTGGCCCATGCGCCGCGTTGCCGCCGAAGCGCGCCGCACTCTGCTCGCAATGGCGTCGCAGCGTCTTGCCGTTCCGGTGGAACAGCTCACCGTCAGCGATGCAGTGATCTCCGCGAAAGCCGATCCATCAAAGCAGATCACCTATGGAGAACTGATCGGTGGCAGGAAATTCAACGTCACCCTCACCGGCAACAACATCAACGCGGTCACGGGCCAGGCCAAAACGAAGCTGCGCCCGGAGTTCAAATACACGGGTCAGCCCCTACAGCGTGATGACATTCCCGCCAAAGTGGATGGCTCTCTCAAGTGGGCTGTCGATGTAAAGCTGCCCCGCATGGTGCATGCGCGAAACATAAAACCGCCCTACGCTTGCGCGAAGCTCACGGCTGTGGATGAGTCGTCAGTCAACACCCTGCCCGGCTTCATCAAAGTCGTGCGCAAAGGCAATTACCTGGCAGTTGTGTGTGAACGCGAAGAGCAGGCCATTCGCGCCGCCCGCCAACTCAAGGCAACCTGGCAAAAGCCTGCCACCGCGCCGTTCCCCTCATCGGAAGATCTCTTCAACTACATGCGAACCGCGCCTCCCGCATCCCGCGCCAGGCCCGCCGGAGCAGGAGATGCGGAACTGCGCAACCCTGTCGCCGCGCCCACCGTCGTCGGCAATCCCGATGCCGCCTTTGCACACGCCGCGAGCACGATCGAAGCGGAATACGAGATTCCCTTCCAGGGCCACACCGCCCTGGGCGGAGCCCACGCCATAGCCGACCCCTCTGACGGTCAGATGACCGTCTACTCCAACGACATGAAGTCCTATGGCATGCGCCGGTGTGTCGCGGCATTTCTTAACATGCCGCAGGACCGTGTTCGCGTGGTCTGGATGCAGGGCCCGCAAGGCTTCGGCCGCACCGCCGCGGAAGATGCCGGCTGCGAAGCGGCCTGGATCGCCAAAGAGCTCGGCAGGCCCGTTCGCATTCAATGGATGAGAGACGAGGAGACCGCCTGGGACACCAAGAGCCCGGCGTTCCTCGTGAAGATGCGCGGCGCGCTCGATCCGCAAGGCCGCCTGACCGCCTACGATTACAACGCGCGTTCCTGCGACTACAATCACCTCGGCTACAACGAGCCCGATACAGTGCTGATCGCGCAACTCATGGGTGCAAGGCGCGAGAACCCGGCTCCTGGCAGCGCCTCCATGCCTTCTGACATGTATGCCATTCCCAACCGCCGTATGGCCGGTGTCGTCGTCGGCCTCCCGGCCATATGGGAGACCCCGCTTCGTACCGGCAACCTGCGCGATCCCAATGGTCCGCAGGCTACCTTCGCCGCCGAATCGTTCATCGACGAAGCAGCCGCGGCCGCGAAAACCGACGCACTCGCATTCCGCCTCAAGCTGATCGAAGCCGCCACCGACGATGACAACGGCTTTCGCCGCGCCCGGTCCCTTGCCGTTCTGAAAGCCGCCGCCGCAAAGTTCGGTTGGGTCGCGCGACCCTCGCCGAATCCGACCCGCAGCAACGGCGACATCCTCACCGGTCGTGGAATCGCATACTCCTTCCGCGGCCTCACCATCGCCGCGCAGATCGCCGAGGTCGAAGTGAACCGCCGCACCGGGCACGTCTGGGCGAAGCGCATTGTGTGCGCGCATGACTCGGGCCTTGTGGTGAATCCCGAAAGTCTCCATCACGCCGTCGAATGCGGCACGCTCCACGGTCTGAGCCGCGCGTTATTTGAGGAAGTCCGCTTCAATACCGAGAAAGTCACCAGCGTCGATTGGGTCACACACCCCACTCTCCGTCACGCTGACACCCCGGAGCAGATTGACATCGTGCTGGTGAACGGCGATCCGAATCCCGACCGCCCGGACCTGCCACCATACGGCGCCGGTGAGGCATCGCTAAAGCCGATGCTCGCGGCGATAGGCAATGCGATCTTCGACGCGACCGGTGTGCGCATCCGGAGGGTGCCGTTCCGCGCCGAGAGAGTCCTGGCCGCGCTCAAAGCCGCCGGTGTCTGATTGGTGGAGGTCTGAATCAGTGGGCTGGAGCATGCCTGATAATCCTGCGTGGCTCCCGGTTCGGCGTGTTCGCCACCCTTCGAAGTTGAGTTCCTGTCATCCGTTCGGTACCCCGCCGATCTTTGTGCTCGCGGTCTTTCCGGAGATAGTCCCAAAGCAATTCAGCCAGTGCTGCAATCTGTTTTTCATTCATCGTTTCGGGCCTCCAAGCCCTGTCAGTAATTCATCCAGCCGCTTGTATGCGGAATTGTATTCCGCAGTGCGGGAGTCGTAATTTGCCCATGCCCGGCGCGCTGCTTCAGTGCCGGGCTGATCCACATGGATTCGGCTGTGAGCATCCACAACCCGATTAGCACAACCCATGAACCTGCGGGCCATGTCCCTGACTTTCTTCGCGTCGTCCGTCAATCCAGGGCCCCTCCCAGGGCCACGCTCATAAGAGCAAGACGCCCTGCTGTCACCAGGACGTGTTTGCTGCTACGAACTATACTGCCGCCTCTGCCGGCGTCCCGGCCTTCTCCGCCGCCACCCTGGCAGCTTCCTCGGCTTCGCCCTTACGACGATGCAGGATATTCTCCAGATTGCTCCCCGCCACTTCCCGAAGGCGTTGAGCTTCGATCAGCGCCGCCCTGGAGGCTGCCCGAATTCACGCTTAAACGCGCGATTAAACGCCGCCTCCGACTCATACCCCACCTGTGATCAGAATGTGAAAACCTGGGAGGCCGCGCGGATTCGTAGCGAAAGAGTACCATTTATCCGTCCGGCGAAAACTGCCGGTAAACCCTTTGTAAGGGGGCTTTTCGGATCTTCCACATGAGCGTCCCCGGGTTGCTGTGGAGAATGACTGGTAAATTGAGCTCCGAGCAGTGTCTCGATGTACCATGGCCAGTCGGCGAGCGAGCTGCGACCATTTGGCGGATCGTATTTGGGATCGCCGCCAGCGCCGTGAATCCCGACATAGGACCCGCCGTTCTCCACCCAGGTTTTGAAAGCTTCCCGCTGATCGGCAGTCAGAGTATCGCCGCTGTTGTTATTCCAGATAACCACCTTGAACTTAGCAAGCTGCTCCTTGTTCATGACTGCGCCGTTCTCGGTCACGAAGTATGGCCATCCCCGCTCCTTCGCAATCACCGCCAACGCCACATCGGAAGCCTGTATTCCTGCTTCTTCGCGAAATCGGTTTGTTTTTGAGTAGATCAGAAAGCCACCGGATTTGAGATCTGATGGCAATTCCGGAGGAACATTGTCGAAAACTGGAGTGGCGACAAATCCCGCAGCAGCTCCTCCTAACGGACCGCCGCGACCTCTGCCACTTCCGCCCCGACCACCGAAACCTGCCGGAGGCTCCTGTGCGGTCAAGGACAACGCGGTGACAACCAACATCACCGAAACGGTTAATCGATTCAACTTCTTAAAACTCATTGCGTCGCCTCTCAACGGCTTATTCGTCTCTGTTCAAATATGAGCAATCCAGCAGCTTGACAGCCAGGTAAGCTGTTGCAGAAGTCTGCAATTTTGCTTCTCTGGTAATGACATTCTAATGGATCAGGCGTCCTGCCGGGTCTGACAAAGAACTACGTGCCGAAGGGCTATCATCGCGAGCCCGCCGTATCCAGTAACCGGGCCTGTTCGAAAACTGAGTCAGAGGGCGACGGGAAGGTGCGTTGACTTGGGATACGTTCGCCGACCTCACGGTGTGCAGACGAGCTGAAGTACCAGTGAGTGTTTTCGGGCAGCCTTGGTACACCGTGAGAAACACGATATGATGCTCTGGCCTCGATCTGGCGGTCTCGAAAATCGAAGGCAACCGACGATACGCTCCACAAGTGCCCAGCGCCTGTTTGATTCGGTCGGGCGCGCCGGAGTCTATCAGACGGCCAACTTTAATTTGATCGCGTCGTTCGGTGCGTGCGCCAAATCCTGTTTTGTGCCGAGATACAGTTCCGTTGTTTGAACCGAAGAGTGTCCGAGCAACAGTTGGATCTGCTCCAGCTCCCCGCCGGCGGCCCGGCAGAGCTTCGTTGTGGTAGGGCGTAGATCGTGCGGCGCGATGTCCGGCAGCCCAGCCGCCGCGATATAGGTCTTAAGCATCTGCTAAACAACCTTCTCGCTCAGCCGATCTCCGGAAAACTGATCGCCGCGTTTGACCGGACGGAAAAGATGGCCTTCCGTGATGCCGGATTCCGATGTTTAGGCATCTATCGCATTCTTGC
>JAUZEU010000816.1 GCA_030838885.1 Bryobacterales bacterium
CCTCGGTGTCGGGACGGTCGAGAAGGTGCCGGTCGTGATCGACGACGCTATCGCGATCCGTTCCCAGTGCTTCCTCGCGCTGACGTTCGATCATCGCCTGATTGATGGCGCGCTTGGCGATCAGTTCACGGCCAAAGTGAAATCGGTTCTGGAAAACTGGTCGGAAGAAATCCTGTAAGGTTCGCCTGAAAACGGGCCGGGGATCGGTTCCCCGGCCTTTTCGCGTTTTAGGCAAGAGTAGAAATTGACAGCGCATCCCCTCGGTCCCCCGCTTGCCGCCACTTTACTTGCTGTCCTGAGCGGCCTGGCGGGCATTGCCCTCTCACGCGAGCAGCGGGCACGCGGTCTGGTTCCTGTCAGCGGGCTGTTACTGGTAGCGGTGGCTCTTTTCGGTCTGATGCCGGAACTGATGCGGGCTATCGGGTGGTGGCAAACCCTCCTGTTCGGCGCCTCCGGGTACGGCTTCCTCGCTTTGCTGGATCACCGGGGATACGCGGTCTGCCCCTCCTGTTCGCATGGCGGTAAGTTTGCCGGTTCCCTGGTGGTGGCCACTGCTTTCCATGCCTTCGTGGATGGCTGGGGCATGGCCGCCACTGAGGGCGAAGCCACGGTTGGAACGGCCATTGCAGCAGCTATTCTCTTACACAAGATTCCGGAAGGGCTCGCGCTGGGCACTATGCTGCGCGCCTCAAGGCCGCGCGCAACCGAAGCCGCCGGGCTTCTGCTGATTGCTGAAATTCCCACGCTCGCCGGCGGACTGCTCGGTCTGCACGCGCAGCCCGGAGTATGGCTCTACTATCCATTGGCGGTGGCGGGCGGCACGTTCATCTTTCTGGGTACCCATGCGCTGCAGGGCGTGGCGCACACTGCCGGTGCGCGAAAATAGAAATTCATTCCTGAGACCATGCCCGTCCCTGCCGATTCCCCTTACCTTCTCGATGCCTCCGGTTTTACCGGCACGGCCGACCACATTCTGATTCCTGCCAATGAACACGAAGTCTCGGAAATGGTTCGCGAAGCTGCGGCGGCCGGAACGCCGCTTACCATCGCGGGGGCAGGAACAGGAGTTACAGGCGGACGAGTGCCGCAGGGCGGCTGGGTTATTTCGCTCGAGCGACTGACGAATATTGAGATCGAAACCGGCCATGCCGTTTGCGGCGCTGGTGTTCTGCTGCAGGAACTTCAAACCGCAGCCGCTCCTTCCAGGCAGTTCTATGCGCCGGATCCAACCGAGTGGGGCGCTTCCATCGGCGGCACCATCGCGACGAATGCCAGCGGGTCGCGCAGCTTTCAGTACGGCGATACCCGCAGACACGTGCGCGCACTGAACGTCGTGTTGGCGAGCGGCGAGACGCTGCAGTTGCGGCGCGGAGAGAAATCTCCGTTTGAGTTGCCGGTCATCGCGCAGCCCAACACGACCAAGAACACAGCGGGTTACTACCTGCGCCCCGGCATGGATTATCTGGATCTGTTCATCGGATCGGAGGGGACCCTGGGCGTGGTTACGCAGGCGGAACTGCAATTGCTGCCTGCGCCCGCATCCCTGTTCACCGGCGTCGTCTTTTTCGATTCCGATGAAGCGGCACTGAATGCGGTGGATGACTGGCGCCCGGTTGCTGCGCTGCGGATGCTGGAGTATCTGGACGAGGCCGCGCTCGGGCTTTTGAAAACACGTTTCCCCGAAATCCCCGCTGAAGCCCGTGCCGCTCTGCTCATCGAGCAGGAAATCCAGGCCGGAGATGACGCCGAAGAAGCATGGCTTGACCGGCTGGAAGCGGCATCGGCCCTGCTCGAGGCCTCCTGGTTCGCCACTTCAGCCGCCGACCGGGAACGCTTCCGCAAATTCCGCCACGCCGTGCCGGAAGCGGTGAACGATCTGGTCCGCCGCAATCAACTCACGAAAATGGGTTCAGATTTTGCCGTGCCCATCGAAAAAAACCGGGAGATGCTGCGCGTCTACCGCGACACGCTGAACCGGGAGTTCCCCGGCCAGTACGTTATCTTTGGGCACATCGGCGACGCGCACCTGCACACGAACATTCTGCCTGGCAACGATGCCGAATGGCAGCGGGCGAAGAAACTCATGCTGGAGTTCGCACGCCAGGCGGTGGAAATGGGCGGCACTGTTTCAGCCGAGCACGGCCTGGGCAAGCGAAAGAAAGACCTGCTGCCCCTGCAATTCACGCCCGAGGAGATCGCGGCCATGCAGAGCGTCAAAGCGCGGCTCGATCCGCAGAACCTGCTGGGCCGCGGAACGCTTTTCGGATAGTCCGGTTCGTATAGCCCGGCTTACCAGGCTTCGCGGTTCGCTACTTTCACCCGAAATACCGGCTTCGCTTTTTCGGCCTCGTCCATCTGGTACGTCTGGTCTTTCTTCGCCGGATCATAATCCCGCCAAAGCCAGGTAAGCGACTCCGGCAGATCGAGCGCGCCCTGGGCAATGGCATGCATCCCTTCCCCGAACCGGAAGTGGAAATCGTAGCCTTTGATCTTCAGCGAATTCGCCAGCATGATGTTATTCAGAGGCCAGCTGCCGGCGCCTCCTTCCTGATCGTCCGTCCCGTCGGAGAGCCAGACCCGCATATTCTTTTTCGGGTCACGCCGGACGCGCTGAGACACAATGTAGCCGCCATCCTGATTCTGCTCGGGATGCCACTGCAGCGGCACATAGCTGCCGATATGCGACAGCACCCGGCTGAACTGATCCGGGGCGTACCAGGCGACATTAAAAGCGCAGATGGCTCCCGAAGACGCACCGGCAAGGGCCCGCGAGTAAGCGTCCTGGCGGACCTTATACGTCTTCTCCACCTCAGGCAGAATCTCCTGGAGGACATACTTGCTGTAACGATCGGAAACCGTGTCGTACAGAATGCTGCGCATACGCGTCCCGGTCGCTTCCCCGCCGGTACCGGGCTGAATCAGAACATGCATCATCGGCGGGATCAGCTTCTTTGCTACCAGGTTATCGGAAACAGTCTGCAACCGAAGCCGCAGCAGGTCCAGGTTTCCGACGATGGTCTCGCCATCCTGCCAGACCATGAGCGGAGCGCCGTTCACGGTATCCGCACCCGCATTCACGTACACCCAATAGTTGGCCGACATGCCCGGATAGATTTTGCTCTGGAGCGTCTTCATCGGGGAGAGCGTGCCGTGCGCCACGCCGGGCAGCGGGTAGGAATCCGGGTTGTAACCGGCCACATCGTATGTGCCCAGCGACTTGCCATCCGCAAAGTAATTGTAATTATGGGTAGTGCCGAGCCGGAGCGTCATCAGCCGGTACCAATATTTCGTACCTGGAATGCTGTTGAGAGCAACGGCTGGCTGATGGTCAATGGAAACGGTGGCGGGTTTTTCGGATTCTACTGCGAAGAGAAAATCCTGGCCCCACACCGCGGCACCGTCACGCCCCTGCAGACCCGGAAGCCCGGAGGCGAGCAATTCTTTCAGCTTTGCCGTATTACCGGCGCGCGCGGCATCAATGAGTTGTTGAAGAGGATGCGTCTGGGCCCACAAGGCACTGGCGCAAAAAAACAGCAGGATACAAATTCGTCGCATGGTGAATTGACGAACATATACCCTGCAGGACCTGCGAGTCAAACCCTGAGAGCTAACGCTGAATGCGGGCCGAGCCGCCTTTGGCGAAGGCCCGAACCTGATCCACCGTTGCCATGGTAGTATCGCCAGGGAACGTGGTCAGAAGCGCCCCATGCGCCCATCCCAGCTTCACTGCTTCCTCCGGAGAATCTCCGTTCAGCAAACCATAGAAGAAGCCGGAAGCAAAACCATCGCCGCCGCCAACGCGATCGTGCACATCCAGGTCGCACTGGGGGGCGTTGTAAATCTTGCCGTTGATCCAGGCCACCGCGCTCCAGGTATGCCTTGAAGTAGTGTGAACCTCGCGCAAAGTTGTAGCCACGATCTTCACGTTCGGATGCTTCTTCACGACGTTGTCCATCATGCCGATGAACGCACTGGGGTCCAGCTTGGAGGTCGCCTCCACAGCGGGTCCCGTAACGCCCAGACCCTTCTGCAGATCCTCTTCGTTGCCGACAAGAACGTCGACATTGTCGACGATGCGCGCCAGAGTATCGACTGCGCGTTTCTCCCCGCCGGAGATGTTCCAGAGTTTCTCGCGGTAGTTCAGATCAAGCGACGTGATCGCACCGGCAGCCTTAGCCGCCGTCATCGCTTCCACAATCAGTTCGCCGGTGGTCTCCGACAGCGCCGCAAAAATCCCGCCTGAATGGAACCAGCGGACACCGTTGCCGAAGATCTCCTGCCAGTTGAAATCGCCTGGCTTGAGCAGCGCACCCGCCTCATTCGCCCGGTTGTAGAACACGACCGGAGCACGCACGCCGTGTCCGCGATCGCTGTAGACGGCCGCCATATTCGGGCCGTTCACGCCATTATGCTTGAAATGCTTGTAGAACGGCTTCACGCCCATGGCCTTCACGCGTTCGGCAATCAGTTCGCCGATCGGGTAATTCACCATGGCCGTGGCGACGCCGGTGGAAAGTTCAAAGCAATCCGCCAGATTGGCGGCGCAGTTAAACTCGCCGCCGCTCACGTGGATCTCGCAGTTGCGAGCCTTGCGAAACGGGATGATACCCGGATCCAGACGATGCACCAGGGCACCAAGCGCGACAAAGTCCAGGCCGCCTGCAACGGCGGGCTTAATATTCAAACCGTGACTCATCAGTTTATGTTTTCCAGTCGTTTAGCTACTAAGCGTTGTAAGTGGAAGAAGACACTCGCCCGCCGCGTCCGGTCCAGTTGGTGTGAAAGAACTTACCCCGTGGCTGATCCACACGTTCATAGGTGTGCGCGCCGAAGTAATCGCGCTGCGCCTGCAAAAGATTTGCGGGCAGCCGCTCGGTGCGGAAGCCGTCGTAAAACGAAAGCGCCGTGGAGAACGCAGGAGTGGGAACGCCATACTGAATGGCGCGAATCACGCCGTTCCGCCAGCCTTCCTGATACTTATTCACGGTTTCGCTGAAGAAGTCGTTCAGCAGCAGGTTGCTGAGCTTCGGGTTCTTGTCGAAGGCCTCTTTGATCTTGCCCAGGAACCGGCTGCGAATGATACAACCTCCGCGCCACATCAGAGCGATCGCGCCGAAGTTGAGATGCCATCCCTGTTCCTTCGCTGCTGCATCCAGAAGCATATAACCCTGCGCGTAAGAGATGATCTTGGAGCAGTACAGCGCACGGCGGACGTCTTCGATGAACTCCGCGCGATCTTTTGCACACTCTTTCTTCGGACCGGAAAGCACTTTCGAAGCCTCGACGCGCGCATCCTTCAGAGAGGACAGGCAGCGCGCGAATACAGCCTCACCGATCAGCGTTACCGGCATGCCCAGATCAAGCGCACTCACGCAGGTCCACTTGCCCGTACCCTTCTGACCTGCAGCGTCCAGAATCTTATCCACCATCGGCTGGCCGTCTTCATCTTTCTTCGCGAAGATCTCCGCACTGATCTCGATCAGATAGCTGTCGAGTTCGCCCTTATTCCATTCGGTGAAAATGTCGTGCAATTCATCCGGAGTCGCGCCGATTCCGTCTTTCAGCAGTTGGTAAGCTTCGCAGATCAACTGCATATCGCCGTACTCAATGCCGTTGTGCACCATCTTGACGTAGTGGCCAGACCCGCCTTCACCCACCCAATCGCAGCACGGCGTACCGTCTTCCACTTTCGCGGCAATCGACTGGAAGATATCTTTCACATGCGGCCAGGCTTCGGGCCTGCCACCGGGCATGATGGAGGGGCCTTTGCGCGCGCCTTCTTCCCCGCCGGACACTCCGGTACCCACAAAGAGGATCCCCTTTTCGCCCAGCGCTTTTTCGCGGCGATTCGAATCCGGAAAGTGAGAGTTGCCGCCATCGATGACGATGTCGCCGGGTTCCAGAAACGGCACAACGGCATCGATCATTTGATCCACAGTGTCACCGGCCTTGACCATCATCATGACCCGGCGCGGCGTCTTCAGCAGCCCGACGAACTCCTCAATCGAGTGAGAGCCCACCACATCGGTGCCCTTCGCCTCATGGTTAATGAAATCGTCCACTTTCGAGACGGTGCGATTAAAAACCGCGACCTTGTAGCCGTGGTCGTTCATGTTGAGGACCAGGTTCTGACCCATTACCGCCAGACCGATCAATCCGATGTCACAAGTACCAGCCATTATTTCTCCTGTGTTGAATTGCGAATTTCTTATTCTATCCGCTGGCCTGTTCCGGTTACATCCGCGAGATTTCGCCGAGTATGGCGGCCAGAGCCTTTCGAAACTCTTCGGGGCCAATGACGCTGAACAGACGACCGTCCATGGCTTTGATTACACGTTCAATGTCATCCGATGGCATGGAGGGCGCCAGCGGCTGTGCGATGCCATCGAAAGCACCGTGGGGGCCTCGCTGCGGTACAAGGGGACGATTGCGAAGGTAAAAGAGCCTCCGGTTAGGATCCCGGGCAAGCCGACCGGTTTCCGTTTTGAATTGATGCTCCAGAAACACCGGCGCGCTGAGCACAATCACCGCACGGGATTCCTCTTTTTCCGCACTGGCCTTCAGCTTGCCCGCAATCTGATCCCGAAAGAACTGCATCATCTCGGCTTTGCTGGCCAAAGACTGCACGTCGATAATGCCGGGATTAGTATCTGCAAACGGCTCCCGCATCTTCGACCAGTCGAGTTGGCGCGCGTTGGGCTGCTCCCACACACGGCGCCTTGTCAGGTCGAGCAGCGTAACATCCAGCGAGCCGTCCGAGAGCTCAATTCCGGAGAGAACTTTCAGAGCTGGAACCAGCACGCTCATGTTCCGCCGGAAAACCTGAATTGAGCCCGCCGCGCGCTCGGACGGGGTCATGTTCATCACCACGTCCACATGAACCGGCCGCTGAGTCTCCACGGCCATGTTCACCCGTCCGCGCAGATAAGGCTGAAACCAGTTATCAGGCGGTTGAAACTCGCGGATGTATTCAACTGCGGGGAGATCCTGCCAGGCGGCCGGAAAAGGATCTGTGCGGAGAGGCGCGATGTGCAGAGTGCGTTGCACGTAACTGTGATCAAGCGTGTGCGTATCGCAAACAGCGACCGAAAGTTTGTAGTCGCCCGGAAGCAGGAAAGCATCCTGCACAGCCAGGATCTGCTTCGCCTTGGCGCCTTCAGGCACGCGGGTCAGATCGAAAACCTGGTGATTGCGCCAGTGGCGGCCGGCAGCGTCGGTCAGTTCCATCAGGATGACCAGTTCACCCCGCCCCCGGCGCTTGATGACCTCCTTGCCATCCAGCAGAAACTCGATCCGGCTGAGTAGTCGCTGGTGCGGGGAAAGACGCGCCGGCAATGCTTTCGGAGCCCACCTAATTTCCGACGCCGCGCCTTCGGCTTGCCACTTTTCGAAGGGATACCGGGTGAAATAGCGATCCCGCATTCCGCTCTGGGCAGACGCACACGGACAACAGATTACAGAAATGAAAAGGAGCGCAACTGCAATCCGCTGTCGCATCACATGTTCGAAATCTGCTCCAGAATCGCCGCCAGAATCCGCCGGAACTGCTCCGCCGAGATGGCATCGAAAATTCGCGCACCCAGTGGCTCGAGCGTCCGCTGCAGATCGTCTACGGGCATCACATCGAGGGCCGCAGGGGGCATGGCCGGCCGCATTCCAGGCCGGACACGGACTCGCTGTGACGGAATCGCGGGAGCCCGGTAACGGACGTAAAACAGCCGTCGTCCGCAATCCGGCTCCAGCTTCGCATTGTCGTCCAGTGGCTCCTGGTTTTCGAAGAAGGCCGGACCACTTAGAACGATTACGACCGGGATCGCGTCGCCTTTGGGTCGCAGCCTCCGCGTGACCTCTTCCCAAAAGAACTTCCGCATCTTCCATTGGCCCTGTAGGGCGCCCACATCGATCAGCCCCGGCCGAAGGTCGAGAAAGTATTTGCGCATCCGCTGCCAGTCCAGCAGCCCCGGATCTTTCTGCTCAAAAGGCACGCGGCGGTGCGTCAAATCCAGAAGAGCGGTTTCCACTGAGCTGCCCGGAACCTCGACCTGCGAGAGGATTTTCAGAGCCGGGATCGCCACACTCATGTTGCGCCGCATCGTCATCATCGACGCGGAAGCGCGCTCCGAAGGTGTCGTGTTCACCAGAATCTGAACGTGAACGGGATGGCTGGGCTTCACTGCCACCTTAAGGCGCTGCTCGACTTCAGGGAGGTACCAGACGTCCGGCGCACCTTCCTGCGGATTGACGAACTCGATATTCGGCAGGCCCGTCCAGGAGTTGGGCAGGGGGTCCGTTCGAAGCGGGGCGACGTGCAGTTTCCGCACCGTCAGGCTGTGTTCGCGCGTAACGGCGTCGCAAACAGCAACCGTAATCGTGTAGTCGCCGGGCAGCACGAACGCAAAATGCGTAATGATGAACTCAGCCGACTGCACATTCTGGTGCACCTTCGTCAGATCGAGCGCCGCGTGATTCTGCCAGTTGTGGCCCGCTGCATCCTGAATCTGCAACAGCGTCATAAAGTCCCCGTTGCCCCGGCGCTTGTCGATCTCCCGCCCGTCCACATGCGTGACGATTCTGAGCATCAGCCGCTGGTGCGTCGACAACTCGGGCTGTGGAATTTCCACCCGCCAGCGCAGCCTGGATTGCTTGTTCTCTGCGAGCCATCTGTCGAGTGGATATTTCTCGAACTCGGCGTCGTGAAAACCGCCGGTGACCGCAAGCGCGTGCATTGCCGGCAGCAGTGATAACAGAAGCAGCGCGCCAAATGCATTTGCGGACATGCACCAACTGCTACGTCTGTAGCGCCGGGCGTCTTGTGTGCCAGTCAGTTGCCAGCTCATATGCGTAAGCCAGTCGCATTGGCGTGCCTTCATCGAACAAACGCCCGGTGAAAAGCAAGCCCTGCGGAAGTCCATCAATAAACCCACAGGGTACGACAACCTGAGGGTGTCCGGTCAAATTTGTTGCAGTCAGGCTCTGGCTGGCCGCAGGAGACACGAAAGCATCCCACTGGCCCATAAGCTCCGCGAATTTTTGCATGTAAAGTGTCCGCGCCCGTTGGGCACGAATATACTCCACTGCCGGGATCAGGCGGGAACTCCGAAACTGGTTCGGCCAGTCACCAGGGGTCTGACCGGACAGCTGATCCACGCTGCCCGACCGGGTGATGTCGTCGAAAGCAGCTGCAGCTTCCGCGTCCAGCACGAACCGGATCGCATTCAGCGGGAACTCCGGCAACTGCATGGCCTCGAGTTTCACGCCCGCCTCCCGCAGCGCATGCAAAGCCTCGGTATAGACTGGCTTTGCTTTTCCATCGCCCCTCTCGAACTCTGCCGCAAGGTACCCGACCTTCATCCCCTTCAGAGGCTTGCGCGCGTCCCAGTGCAACGGCGCGTTCAGCACGGTCAGATCTTTGCCGTCCGGACCGCTCAAAACGCGAAGTACCTCCGCGCAGTCCGCCATCGAACGGCAGATCGGCCCTATTTTATCCATGGACCAACAGAGCGCCATGGCACCGTGGCGGCTGACGCGGCCAAATGTCGGGCGAACTCCCGCCACGCCGCAACGTGTACTTGGAGAAACGATGGAACCCAGTGTCTCCGTGCCAATGGAAAATCCCACCAGTCCGGCAGATGTTGCCGACGCTGACCCGGCCGAAGAACCGCTCGACGTCATCTCGTAATTCCATGGCGTCTTCGTCATTCCTTTGAACCAGAGGCCGCCCTGGGCAAGCGCGCCCATGGACAGTTTGGCTACCAGAACAGCTCCCGCGGAACGAAGTTTCTCGATAACGGTCGCGTCGCCATCCGCAATGCGGGTCTGGTAAGGCTCCGCGCCCCAAGTGGTGAGGATTCCCTTTGTGTCGAACAGGTCTTTCGCGCCATACGGCACTCCATGCAGCGGGCTATGGTGCCTGCCGCGCCGAAGATCTGTATCGGCCTGTTTCGCCTGCTCCAGCGCCAGATCCTCGGTCAGAGTGATCACGCAGTTCAGCTTCGGGCTGTACTGTTTCAGGCGATTCAGGTACATCGTGGTGAGCGCCGTGGAGGTAATCTTCTTTGCGCGCACCAGTGCGCCCAGCTGGACCGCCGGCAGGAAAGCGAGTTCTTCCGGATCCCTGAAATGCGGCAGCGGCACGGCCTTCGGTGCGCGATACCTGGGCCTCCCCTGTGGTACAGGATGGCCGGGCAGGATCGGCGAGAAGAGAAGTGCAGGCGGCGTGTCGAGCGGTACGTCGATTTTGCGCAGCTGCTCGTAGGAGGCGAGCGTGCGGTTCACGGTCGGCAGCATCATGTCGATCTCGGCATCCGTAAACACCAGGCCGAGCGTGGCGAGCGCGGCGAGTGCCATGTCTTTCGAAACAGGCTGCGGGCCTGCTACACCCCTGCCCCGGCCCTGGGTCCCTTCCTGAGCTTCCGTTGCGGCGGGCATTACCGAGAGCGCTGCCATGAGTTTGAGCCAGGTGCGCCTTTGCAGCGGGATTCTGGCTGAAGAGCGCTTTGGTTCTCGGGCCATTGGAATTGTTGTAGAGTATCAGAAACGTTCTGTTTTGGGAAAAGTCAGTTGCGGGTCAGTCGCGGTGACCTTGCGCGCCTTCACGTCTTTGGATTCGATGTAGTGGTTTGCGGTGCAGCGCTCGTCAAGCCCAATTGCTCCCGCAGACCATATGCATCCCATACATTCCAGCCTTCAACCAACTTGCCGTCCACGATCTTTGCCATACTCATGCCATCAAACGACACGTGCCGGTCAGTTGGGGGAACGCCTAAGCCGTGTCCTTTATGCGTTGCTGTAAGCGTAAATCGGCCGGCGACAACATCGCCTTCAGTGGCGGTTTGATGAACAGTGATGTGGATGTCAGGGAAGGCGTCACGGAACGCGCGAAAAAAGGGCAGGAATTCCTCAGGTCCGGTGGTGTCTTTGCCGTCCTGCGCAATGTTGTGAAATACGCCCTCTGGCGCGAGGAGCCGATACACAGCGGCCTCACTCCCCTGATTCCAGACCTGGTCGAACCACTCGTGAAAGATTGACTGGTACATAGGGGTCTAAGTTTACGGCAGCTGACAAATGAGAGATAGGCTGTTCATGCTCTCTTCTGAAAAGATTCAGCGATCTGGCTAAAGAATGAACGCCCATCGCCCGCGCCGACAAACGGGGCCACAGGGTCCCAGCCGGGATTCCGAACGCCGATGAAGAGGATCGACGCCGATGGGGGCTGATAAGCGAGAAGCCGCGCACCCCAACGTTTTCTGCAGGCCTGCAGTCCAGCGCCCGCCTTTGGCTTTCAGCAGAGTCGCAAGCGGGCATCCATTGATTTCCAGTTCGCGGAACCGCTTTTATCAGCTCAGCCCTGGTGATAGGAATGCTTCCGCTGCGGCCGGGTGGCGTCCCCTCGAAAAAGTATTTAAGGCAGTAAATTCCGGCTGAAGCAGGACTGTGCCGATCCCTACCGGAGCCTGGACCTATTTATATTTCCTGCTTGCAACTCGGCACAAACCGATATAAATTCGGCCGGAGGGTAAAGTACGCGGTTTTCGTTGTTGTTTTCTTAAATCTATCGCTCATTCGGGGCCAAAGCGGGCTGGCCCTGAAGACTGATACGGGGACGGCCCTGGCATCCTGTCGGGTGTTGTTCCACCTTGACCGGTACCTGAAGTGCGGCCGAACCGGCTTACGGAGCCCCGGTATATGCGATGGAGCCAGACAAAGTTTACGCGGCGGTGAGGAACAAAGAGCCGGCCTCAACCCTGTGGCCACGCTGTAACGGAGGTGGCCACGCTGTAGCGGAGCGCCGGGCAATTTCGTCGCGATCCAAAAGGGTTCCAGCAGGCGAGGATCACTGTGCTGGCGTTTTCTACACGTATTACTACCGTATGACCCCGGTGGACGGATTGAACAGAGATGATTTGGTGAACGAAGGACAGGTGATCGGACACCTGGACAACTCCGGCTGCGGGACACGCGCACTGCATGTGGAACGTAAGGCCAGAGACGTCTCGGTAAATATCAGTTTCCACTGCGCTTATGAGCGCTCTTACTACGGCGAAGTTATGGATGATGCGCCGCATG
>JAUZEU010000007.1 GCA_030838885.1 Bryobacterales bacterium
GATACTCCTGCGCCTCTGCGGTGACCCGGCTGCGCCGGCCTCGTTTGCGGCCAGCGGGCCTCTCCATCTGACCGGTATGCGTCAGCGTGGCAGAGATATGCTTCGCCCATCCCACGCTGATGCGAAACTGCGCCGCCAGTTCGGGCAAACCGCCTTCACCAGCCTGATGCGCTTCCAATAACTTACGCCGCAAATCGTCGGAGTAGGCTCGCGCCATCTGGTCGTCGGCGGAAAATATCCAGGAGCAGATAAGAGTATATAAGAAACTGCTCTAGAATCAATGCCTGGGTTTCCGGGATTTCAGTGCAGGGCGACAGAAGAGCGGAGAACTGAGCCAAAGATGCCGATGCCGCCCGTCACAGTACATGAACAATGTCATCGAACAGGATCATCGTTTTGTAAAGAAGCGAGTGGTGGCCAGCCAATGGTTCCGATCCGTGGAAGGCGCGCTGAATACGATTGCGGGTTACGAGGCGATGAACATCATTCGGAAAGGTCAGATACGCTGGCTGGCCAAGGGCGACATCGTG
Source organism: Bryobacterales bacterium (assembly GCA_030838885.1). Classification (GTDB taxonomy): domain Bacteria; phylum Acidobacteriota; class Terriglobia; order Bryobacterales; family Bryobacteraceae; genus BOG-234. Next base: position 531 of record JAUZEU010000007.1, read on the forward strand.
GGGCAGACACGCTTCATTGAGCGCACACCGGGTCTCGCTGCCTGATTCTCACCACTCGTTGAATGGTGCGGTCACGCCATGCGTTGCCTCCCTCGGTTTGCGACACTACCCCTACTTTCATAAATGCCGTGGTGGCGTGGAACGATCCTCAGCGAACAGCAGCGATGCAACTGCGGTAATCACCCGCGTTGTGTTCGTAGGTGATGTGCTCCTTGAGCGTTTCCTCGCGATCTGGTTTAACCTCACTACCTACGGTCATACAGATCCGCCCACCTCCCGGCGGGTGCGCGATCAATAAGCAATTGCCGGCAGTGCAGTTAACGACCCTCTGGAGTCTGATGGTGTAACCGCCGGCGATGGTCGTCCACTCCGGAAGCGGCGATCTGGTGGAGACCAAGTTACTCCTTCGAGACTTAACTCCGAGCCTTTGTTGGTAAACACGCCGTGCTGCGGAACGTAGCGAATCTGCGCCTCGCGAATTTTTAATGCGGTAGTTCTGAATTGCCCTTCATCGCCCGATCTGATTTGAAGTTCGATCTTAATTGCGCCTGCCATACCCCAAACAAACACAGCGCCCGTCAGTGCTCCAGGGACGACCCATCGCGATAGCCATGACGATGCCAGCTCGTTGCGCTGTGCGGCGTCTCGCTGGTGCCCCACTCGCATGCCGAGCCAGCCGAGCACTGCGAACACGGGAGCAGTAGTGGCCAGAAGGAAAACGATTTCGAAAGGCCAGAGATTATGAGAGGTATCGTCGTGTTCGAGGCTGAGTCCGTACACGAAGCCCAGCGTCACAGCGGGGGGAAAGCTGAGGAGATCGGTAGTCCAACGTCGGCTGACATAACCGGCAAATGCACCGGAAATAGCCACACCACTCATCATTACTGGGCTTGGCTCGGCCATGAAGGCTGAAATCCCCCAGCCAACGCCCAGAACTGAGCCGATAATTCCGGGATAGGATCTCATACGGCGGCCTTGGTAGCTGAAATCAATCCATCTGGCCAGCAAGCATAACACAACAATAATTCACTGCCCTGCACGTTTTTCGTGCGGATCGTTCTGCCACGGATCAGTACTCATGGCCCCCTTCATCTACCGGGCTCCCCAGAGAGTCAGAAAACAGCCGATTTGTGGGACCCCAGAGAGTGGCGTAACTTCGTGGGTGGTTGACGCAATCCGGAACTTGGGAACCTCTGGCTCCGGAATTGACCAGTCCGGCTAACCGTGGTCCACGAAAAACCACGTGAGCGTAACTTCGGCTCTCGGATTTATGCTGCAGCGTTGCCGAAAGGACACACGCTTCAGGATCGCTACAAACCCGCGCCTCGGTAAACATCGTTGTCTTTTTTCATCACTCTCCATTTCCGGTCCTTCCTGCCGCCGGGAAACTTTCATTCCACATGGAAGGCCGAGATATTTCTTGTACCCTCGTTGTTACCTGGATTCGGGTCAGAAGCTGTGCTGGTGGCTCTGGCGGTGTTGGTAAGGGTCCCGACCACGTTAGTACCTCCTCCGTCGAGAAGCGTCTCTCGAATTCTTTAATCGTGCGCGGATAGTCCTCCACGCCCGGAATCTATATCTTGGGGTCGGCTGAGTCAAGGGGATATCCACTTGGCGACAATTAGAATTACCGGAAAAAGTAATTGATGCCAGACACCGACCGCGGCAACGAGGTAACAGGCGACATACAGGATGTCAAAGCCCGTGCGGCGTGGGGTCGGATCCATCGCGACCGCCGCGATTTTGAGTCCCACCAGGATCAGAAAAAGCGCGATTACGAACCGAAACTGGCGCACCAGCGGCGACGCCTAAAGAATGTTAACCCCAATCGGCGGCATTTGCGGCTCGCGCGGCGAGCAGCCATGAACCCGGCGAGTGCAAAGGCGGCGAGAGAAATCCAGAAGGCCAAAGCGCACAATAGTATCGCAAAATTTCAATTCGGGAAATTGACTTTCGCCTTCACCGTCCGGCGGTCCACGCCGAGTCTCCTGGCGGCGTCTTCGTAACTTCCACATTGCCGGTAAACCAGAGAGGCATAGTTGCGCTCAACTTCTTCCATGGTGAGTTCACCCTTGCCGTATTGCTCAAAAAAGGAGTCCTCAGGGGCAGGTTTGTCCTTCACAATCGGCTGGTAAGAACGGCGGATAATCACGTTGCGAACGCATTGTTCGAGCTCGCGATAATTGCCTGGCCAACTATAATCCGCGGGCAAGTTGGAACGTAGCCAGGACTTCACTTCGGGCAGGCAGTTTCCGGCCTCTTCTCCCACCGCACGCCGGACCATGAACAGCAGGAGATCGTCCAGGACCTGCGGCGAGTCGCCGATCTGTTCGCTTAGAGATGGCGTCTGCACCTGATCCGCGCAGAGGCGGTAATAGAGATCCTCACGAAATCTGGCCTTGCCGATTTCGCTGTGCAGATCGCGATTGGTTGCGGCGATGAGCTTGCCGAAGAACTCGCGGACCGCGGTATCACCCACGGCAGAAAACTCACGGGTTTCGATCACGCGAAGCAGTTTGACCTGAATCGAGAGATCCATCTCACCCAGTTCGTCGAGAAAGACAGAGCCCGCGGCGGGACATGCGTCGAGCCATCCTTTCCGGTCTCCGATCGCGCCCGTGAATGCCCCGCGTTTGTGCCCGAACAACTCGGATTCGATGAGAGTCGGGGAGAGCGCGGCGAGATTGATGGGCGTGAACGGATTGCCCGGAGGATCGGCGAAGCGCATCCGGCTGGGGTCGAAAGCAATGTACCGGGAACCCGCAATGGCGCGCGCCACGAGTTCCTTGCCGGTGCCGGACGGACCTGTAATCAGAGTCGGAAACTCATGCATCCGCGCATAGAGAATCCTGCGATAGCGCCGAAGATCGTGCGTGAAGACGGACTGCCATACAGAAGCCCGGAGCCGGGCTGCTGGCATGGAGTTTCCGATGATGTTGTCGAATATATGGTGGAAGGCCCGCTGGACCTGGCGAAAGCATGCGAAGACGTGAGCCGGCTGAAGGGAGGTTTCGAAACTCTTTCCCGCGATCCGGAAGTAATGGTTCCAGTCAGCCAGGAATCGGTTGTAGAAGGACGCCTGTTCCGCCGTTTTCACGAACTCCGGGTAGTATCGCTGGTACAGCAGATACTGGATGCAGTCCTCATAGATTGCGAGATCCTGAGGGTGCACTTCGGACGATTTCGTTATGCGCGAATGGACCTGATTCATCAGGGATTCGAGGCGCGCCTGCAAGCGCGGCACATTGGGGTTGATGGCATCCGGGTTATTGACCGAAGCACTCCAGACCGCACCGCCGGGAACGAAATCGCGGCCCAGCGCCGCCCGTTCGTGTTCCGTTCGTTCGGACAGAAACGGATTGCAGTAAGCCAGATTCGAAATCGCGGAGAGAACACGGCGTTCCCTGTCGGAGAGCAGCGTCATACAAAAATTGTACATGGATGTGCATTCCATGTCAGGACAGCGCATTGCCCCAAATCAGCCAGAATCGTAAGTTGCTCAAACAACTCGCCTTGTTGAGTGCCGGGTTGTGGGCCGGATATTGCACTTCTTAGCAGCCAGATGCAAAACAAAGGTGGTTATGGTTCGCTCCTGAAGGACAGCAGATTCGAGGCGTTTCTGTGGACTCAATTCCTGGGAGCATTCAACGACAACGTGTACAAGCTGATCGTCTCGATCATGGCCGTCCGGGTCGCGGTGAGCGGTGAACTGAGCAGCCGGTACCTCGCGCTG
>JAUZEU010000062.1 GCA_030838885.1 Bryobacterales bacterium
GGCTCCTTCGTATCGATGACCTGTTGAATCTGTCGCTGCAGTCGCGCAGCGATATCAGGGGGGTAGTCGAGATCAAAGAAGTTTTTGCCGACAGCCTGCTCAAACGACTTTTGTAAAAGTGCGAGGAGGGCTCGATTGATGTATTGAAACCTGCCGTCGAGGTCAAAGATGTAAGTGAAGTCGGGAGTGTGTGAAAGGGCAGTGTCGAAGGTTTGCCATTGCTGGCGAAGACTTACCTCAGCCTGTCTTTCATCCTCAATGTCGGTGCAGGTGCCAAACCACTGAACCACATTCCCGGCCGGACCCGTTAGGGGTTGGGCCCGTGCCAGGTGCCAGCGCCATGTGCCATCACTGCCCCGGAGCAACCGGAATGCACTTTCATAGGGATTGCCTGTGGCCAGAGACTGCTGCCACCGGTTCACGGTTCGTTCCTGGTCTTCGGGATAAACGCCCTTGAGCCAGCCGGTTCCCATCATTGCTTCCGGTTTGACACCAAAGTAGGTGGACCCCTGGCTGTTCACATAGTCAAGCATTCCGTCAGGGGTGGCCGTCCAAACCATCTGTGGAATGCTCTCCGCGAGGAAGCGGACACGTTGCTCGCGTTCACGCAGTTCACGGGTGACATGTACGCGCTCGATCGACTCCCAGCAGCGACTGGCAACGAGTTGCAGCAGTTCCACTTCTTCGTGCTTCCACTTTCGAGGCGTCGTCTGATGCACGGCCATCGCTGCAACGAGCCGGCCGGCTTTGAACATGGGGACGCAGATAACGGAGCGAATCAGCGTGAGGCGGTAGGAGCCGACGGATTCCCCTACGCGAGGATCGTTTTCGGCATCTTCGACAATGTAGGGTTTGCCCTCTCGCATGAGGCGAAGGCATTCCGCCCCGAACTGCGCAAAGGTATATCTGCCGACGATACTGGGGACATCGCGGTTGTAGTCTCCAGTGAGATTGAACGTGTCTTCGTCATCCTCAACATCGGCGTAGGCGCAGCGGTTTACCTGGAGATATTCGCCGAGGAGCCGAGCGGCAGTCAGGGTGATCTCGTCCGGGTCGGCCAGAGGCCGGGTAGCGTCGTCGAGTTGAACGAGAATGGCGTTACGCCGCTCCATAGCCTTGCGGTCGGTGATGTTACGGCCTTCGGGCACGATGAGGATGACATGGCCTCGCTCGTCGTGGATCGGGTGGAGCGAAATATCAAAGGTCAACAAGTCACCGGAAGAGTGTTTCACTGTCGCTTCGTAACGGACAAACTCGCCTTGTGCGGCGCGATGTACGCCTTCCTGTGCGGCCTCTGACGCGCCGGGAGTCTGAGTGAACCAGGGCATCAACCAAAACGGGCGGCCGATCACTTCTTTCGGTGAACTTTCCGCGAACTCCAGCGCCGCACGGTTGGCTTCCAGCAACGTACCGTCCGGAGCGAGCAAGCCGATGTACTCATAAGTGCCGTCATAGATCGCGCGAAGTTTCTCCTCGGCGCGTTTGCGCTCCGTAATGTCTTCGATAATAGCGATGAGCTGCGTTGCTTTTCCGCCAGGGTCGCGGCGCATGCTTGCTGAAGCGCGAGCCCAGAGAAGTTCTCCGTCCTTTCGCAGGTAGCGTTTTTCGAGAGTAGCCGTGTCGCGCGATCCGTCCCGCAGGGATGCAAAGAACTCCCGCGTGGGAGCGACGTCATCCGGGTGAGTGAAATGCGCCGAGTTCCCTGAAGCGAGTTCCTCCCTGGTGTAGCCGAGCATGTTCATATAAGCTCGATTTACCTCCAGGATTTGGCCATCGGGTGTGGTGAGCACCATGCCTATGGGGGCTTCGGCGGAGGCCATGGTGAAGCGGGTTTCACTTGCGAGCAACTGCTGTTCCACCCGCCTGTGCTCATCCACAATGCGTTGGGCCTCGGCAACCTGACGGCCCCTCAGAACCAACTCAGCCTCAATCTGGCCGGAACGAATGTGCAGTTCCCCGGAGAGCTCTCCGTGCTCCGCCTCGATGCGTTTTAGCCGTGCGAAATCCGTTACATCTTCGACCCGATGGATGATGAATGCGACTTCTCCGTCACTGTCGAAAACGGGTGAATTCTGCGGGCTCCAGTAGCGCTCCTGAACTGCCGTTCCGTCCGGAATGTCGTACTTTTGTACCAGCATCGAGTCGGGCTGACGGCCTGACAGAACTCGTTCAAAGGAGGATCGCAGATTTTGAAGGGTGGCCGTGTGGACGGGGTTTCCTGGTGTTGCAAAGACTTCGAAGATGCCCTGATCCACAAGTTCTTCGCGCGACCTTTTCGCCGCCCGCAAGTACGCTTCGCTCACCGCGACGATGGTAAAGATGGGCGCATCCGGCAACACGACCACGAACAAGCCGGGTGTGGATTCAAAGAGCAGGCGAAAATCCAACCCAGGCCGCGCCTTCTCTATTGGGATGGACTTCGCCGCGGGCTTCATGTGGTTTTACGCTAACGCCAATGGAGACGATATCGGCCGCAGAGATGCAGCCTTCCACCTTGTGCGTTTGTCCTTCGCACCATGTTTGCACATGTAAGGTGTTTGCTTCTCGCTTGCAGCTATCCGTAGCGTCGCGTATTCCCCCTGGCTTGCCCTGGAGTCGGGACGTTAAGGTCAGCGTCTTTCCACAGATGTACATGCCGCCCTTTCCCGAAGGGACGTGCGCTGAGCCAAGTCCGCGGCACGCGTGACATCGTCCTCACCTCTCGCAGGCCACCGGAACAGGAAAGGGCGAGAGCCTTCTGGTCGGAGAGCATGTCTTACGCCGCGGCTTTTCCCTGCACAGAGCCACTTCGCGTTCCATGCCGCGTTGTTACCTCCGGAGATACCAGCAAACTGTATCTAACCATCCACTCCGATCAATGACCCCGGCAAAGGTCATTCTCGTGCTGAGTGAAGCGTATGAGATTAAGCGTGAAGCACTACCTTAAGCTGGTTTTCCTGAGTGGGATCCTGATTATTCCCGCCACCACCATCAGCGCTCAGGATCACGATCGCAGAGATAACCAGGAAGGCAAGCATTACGAAGACAAATCACATCACGATTCACACGATTGGAATGACCGAGAGGATCAGGAGTACAGACGTTATCTTCAGGAACACCATAAGAACTATCACGAATTTTCAAAGGCCAGCAGGAGGGAGCAGAACGATTACTGGAACTGGCGACACAGCCACCCGGATAACGACCGGCGCTAAGCGTTGTTTACCAGGTAATCTGCTCGCCGCCCTCAAGCGTGAGGTTCAGAATGTCCTGCGTGGCATGGTCCCATTCGATGCGTGCAAGCTTTCCATTATGAGGCTTCAGAACTGACAGGCTCCTCAGCGCGTGCGATGAATAGCCGGGGCCCGCAGCCTGATCAACAGCGTGCCGGAGCGTTTCTCCTGGTTGCAGGTCGGCTTCGGTGCCGTTCAGCATCACGCGGATATACGGGTTGACTCCGATACCCTGCGACATCGCTGCGTAAGATCTGTGCGGGGCGGAATGCAGATAACCCGCAGCGTCCTTCCGGAACGCATCCGTTCGAACTTCGAGTTCTCGTGGCGTGGTAGCCGAGAGGAGAACGATTTCGTAATCGTTCCGGTCTGTTGACAGGTGCGTCATGAGAAAGTACCGGAACCAGCGGGCGTCGGGTTCGAAGTCAAAGTGGTTCACGAGCGGCGCGCTTTCCGGCTCCACCTTATCTGCTATGTGGATCTCCGCGCCGCGCGGCACGACCCGGAAACCGGCTTCGCTATCGCGATGCCGGACGTCGTACCAGGCTATTTCATAGCCCGTCAGAACGGGATTGGCCCTGGCCTGAATGTTCACCACACCATCACCTGTATCGGTTACGCGGGGCTGTTCCGTGGAAAGCGTAGCGGTTCCAACAGGCGTTCCTTTGCGGAACACGGGCGATACCACCCGGAACGCGTTTACCGTGGTGATATTCAAAGAGCCTTTGATCGCCAGACCTTCGCCCTGCAGGGTCCGCCGTTTGGCCAAATCGAGCGGAAGAGCATCGATCAGCGAAGCCTTCAAAGCTAACGCCTGGCCTTTCGGAATGCAGCCATTGTGTTCGAGGGAGGCTGCCCACCTGTCGAGTTCGTCGGAGGTCGAAAGCGCCAGCACCTGAAGGCTGACGATCACCGATTTGCGCTCTATCCGCAGACCGCTGGGCGAAGGACTGCAAACAGCTTTTGCCGGATGCGCAGGAATGCGGAGGTTCACCTTTCGGACAGATGCGTCCTTCATTCCAGGTGGGATAAGAATCTGACCGTGGGGCCCGGCAGCGAGCCGGAAGGAGGCGGGATGATGCGCGCAACCGCTCAAAATCAGGGCTACCGTGCAGAGTGTTGCGGCAGTCTTCCTCACACTCATTGCTGGTTCGGAGTGTCGGAAGAGGAAAGGTCGCGAATTTCTCCGGGGAGGTCGAAGACGGACTCGTCGAGGGAGCCATTCAGCGATACTTCGGCGGCCGTGAAGCGGAGTTCCTGACCGGACACCTCCATGTGGATCCGGACAGGCCACTTCAGGCCTTCGACTGTGCGCCATGCCTGGTAGGTCAGGATAGTGGGCACGTCGCCCATTTCAGTTTTGTAAGACACGCTGGTGCGGTAGAGCAGGCCTGTGTTGCGGTCGTACCACCGTACGGATTGCTGCGAGCCGTTGCGGCC
>JAUZEU010000063.1 GCA_030838885.1 Bryobacterales bacterium
CCGTGCCTGCGGCGAGAGTTTTCCGGCATCGCCTTTCAGCCACTCGCCGCGCCGCAGCAGGCCTCTGATTCTTGCGATCAGTATTTCAAGCTCGAAAGGCTTGACCAGATAGTCGTCCGCACCCGACGCGAAGCCCTGCAGTACGTCTTCGGAGTGGCCACGCGCCGTGAGCATCAGGGTCGGCACATACTGACCGGCCTGCCGCATCTCAGCCACCACAGCAAAGCCACTCTTGCCCGGAAGCATCACGTCCAGCACGACAATGTCGAAAGGAACCCGGTTCTCTCCGGTGAGCAGTTCCAGTGCGGCTTCGCCGTTATCCACCACCTCGACCTCGTAACTCTCCTGTTCAAGGTTGAAGCGCAGGCCCTCGGCCAAATGCTGTTCGTCTTCCACTACCAGGACGCGGCTCATTTTTCGAGAGGAAACTGTATGACAAATGTACTGCCGCGCCCCGGCCCGGCACTCTCTGCCCAGGCGCGCCCACCATGCCGCTTCGCCACTGAGCGGACGATGAACAACCCCAATCCTGTGCCTTTGACGCGGGTGGCGACGGGTCCGCTCATGCGATAGAAGCGCTTAAAAATGCGCTTCAGTTCCGGTTCAGGGATTCCAGGACCGTTGTCGGTCACCCGAACGCGCGCGTACTTCCCGTCGGCCTTCGCGGTCTCCACAAGCACCTGCGCTTCACTGCCCGAGTACTTCAGGGCGTTGTCCAGCAGATTGGAAAGCGCGGCGCGAACCTCATCCAGATCGCCCAGGATTTGAAGCGGCTCGGAAGGATGATACTGAATCGCATCGTTGGAGGTGTGGTGCAGGACGCGGGCCCGCTGAACGCTCTCGGCCACCACATCGGGAAGGTTTACGGTGGAGATGTTGGCGGGCCGGGAACTGGCGCCAATTCTTCCCGTGCGGAGGATTTGCTCAATGGTGGCGAGCAGGCGGTCGCTGTCCTGCAGGATGATCCGGTAGAACTCTTTGCGCTTGGCTTCATCCACGGAGCGGGTTTGCAGCGTTTCCGTATAGAGCCGGATGGAAGCGATGGGCGTCTTCAGTTCGTGCGTGACGGCGTTGATAAAGGCGTCATGCTGCTCATTGCGCCGGATCTCCCGGACAAGAAAAATCGTGTTCAGTACCACACCGGCGATGATTACCGCCAGAAGAACAATACCCAGAAACAGGCGAATTCCGGCCCGCCAGTTGAAGGCCACGCCGCCGATATACAGCAGCAGCGTGACCAGGATCAGGCCGACGCCGAGCGTAATAAAGAATGCGATCGACTTGCGGCGGCCATGGCCAATCATGGCTCCAGCTTATCTTGCTTAATCAGCCTGCCTAGGCGGCTTCGCGCTCTGTCAGCGGACTGGCCAGTTTCGCAACCTTGATGTTGGAAGCCAGTCCAACCGCCTGCATCACATTCAGCAACAGCCAGGATAAATCGACCTCATACCAGGCCAGACCGTGGCGCGCAGAGGTGGGGTGGGCGTGGTGGTTATTATGCCAGCCTTCGCCGAAGGAGAAGAGGGCGACCCACCAGGTATTCCGCGAATCGTCACGGGTTTCGAAACGGCGGTAGCCCCACATGTGCGCAGCCGAGTTCACCAGCCAGGTGGCATGCAGACCCACGGTCACCCGCAGGAATATTCCCCAGAAGAACAGCGGCGCTCCACCGATGGCGTAGAGAATGGCTGCGAGGACAACAATCGGAATCCAGTGGTAATTGTTGAGCCAGATGTAGAATTTGTGCCTGGCCAGGTCAGGAGCGTAACGCGACATCAGCCGGGTGTTGTTGTGGTTTACATCGCCAAAAAGAATCCAGCCCACATGCGCCCAGAAACCGCCGTCATTGGGCGAATGCGGATCGCCGGGCTGATCAGACTTCTGATGATGGATGCGGTGCGTGGCGACCCAGAAAATGGGCCCGCCTTCCAGGTTCAGAGTTCCGCAAACCGCGAGAGCATACTCGACCCACAGGGGAGTCTTGTAAGAGCGATGGGTATGCAGCCGGTGATAGCCGAGGCTGATACCCAGGCCGATTGCAACCCAATATAAAAAGGCAGTGGCAAAGAACACGCGCCAGCTGAACATGAAGAGCGCGGCAATCGCGCCCACATGAAAAAGCGCCATGACAGCGAATGTAGACCAGTTAAGATTCTTGCGCTCAGGAAGGATTATCTCAACCGGGCGCGGACCTGTTTGAACCATGCAATTTCAAGCTATCAGGATTTGTTGCGGCCATTTGTAAGACTTCTGTCGCAAATCACAGCGCCCAAAAAATACGGCGCTGGCCCCTGACTGGGACCAGCGCCGCTTGTTTGATCTGTTGCAGTCAGTTTAGAAAGACAGGCGAAGCGAAAGTTCCACTCTCCGGTTGCCGGCTGCAGTGCCGCCGCCGCCGAAGCCGCCGCCACCCTGGCCACCACCACCGCCCTGGCCACCGCCGCCAGCGGAAATGTTCGTCGATTGCCCAAAGTACGTCGAAGTCAGATTGCCGGTCGGCTGATTCAGGTTGACATGGTTTAGCGCATTGCGGACGTTCGCGGACAAAGTCAGGCTGTACTTCTTGCCGCTCGCCCCGCCACCGCCGCGAGGACCGCCGCCCATGCCACCCATCCCGCCACCAAAGCCACCGCCTCCACGACCGCCGCGAGGACCACCGCCGCCGCCGCCCATGCCCGGACCCCCAGGGCCACCCATCCCGCCATCGGCACCGGCGGGCAAACCGTTCGGCGATGCCTTTTCACCGAAGCCCCATGTTCGGCCTATCCGAACATTCACTGTAAAGTTGCCAGGCCCCTCACCGTAGTTATACGGGATCAATGTTTGACCCGTCGAAGGATTGAGGTCGAATGATCCCCAGGGCGTAACCCTCAGGTCTTTCGCAGTTGTACTGCTGGTGGCGAAACCCGGACGTGCGTTGGGAATACCGCTGCCGTTATATTGGCCGCCGGTGGTGATGTTGAAGGGCATACCCGAACTGGCGGTGATGAAAGGCGATACGATGATCCCGTAAGGCAGCGTGCCGTTGCCGCCGATGAAAGCCCGGTGCCGGACGTCAAAATTTGTACGCCCGTAATCGAGGGCCGTATTGTACTGATCCATTGGCAAGCCGCTTGGGGTGCCGTGAGCGAAGCCAAGCGCATAATAACCCTGCACTGTGAAGCGCCGGCTGAAGCGATTGCTTACGTTGACGATGGCTTGGGTTTGCTTGAAAATACCCGTGGTTTCGTACTGATAAATCGGTCCGAGCCCGGGAAAGGGATAAAGGCCTTTAGGCGTTGCTTTCGGGTTGTATGTTCCCGGAAACGGCGCGTTCACGTTCCGCTGCCGCAACGCATGCACTCCGCGGGAGTTCACAAGGTTCACGGAAAGTGAGGTCCGGGCCGGCAGGGAGCGCTCGATGCTGAGCGCACTCTGCATCATGTAAGGCGCCCGGGTAGTCGGGTCGATGCGATACAGGTTCTGCTGCAGCAGGCCCCCGGCCAGTGATGAGGAAGGCGGAACGTTCGGATAGAAATTCAGAGGAAAGTTTGTCGCGGTTAACTGATAGTTCAGCTGCGAAGTGCCATTAAACCGCTCAGCCTGCAGAACGTTCGTATCGGCAAACCGGTCGTAGAACATGCCCCAGCCTGCGCGGATGACGGTCTTCGAACCCTGACCTTTTTTCGCCCCGGGCGCCCACGCGATCGCGATGCGCGGTGCGAAATCGGCATGATCCGAGATATTGGTCTGGGTTTCCCAGCGCAGCCCGGTGCTGATCGTCAGATTCGGGCGGAATCGCCAATCGTCCTGCACAAACATACCGAGATCGAACTGGTTGACCTTCTGCAGCGCTGTGCCACCGGTCTGGGTGAACTGGAACGGTCCGCAGCCCTGCGCGATGACGGTCGAAATCGGAATCCCCTGCGACAGCATGATCTGCGTCTGGCGGTAGAGATCGAGCGATGTCGGATTGGAATAGCCTGCCAGACACTCCGGGATGCCCTGTGCCGGGTTCAGGTTGAACATGTAGGTTCCGTTGAAGTTTGACGTCGAATAGTTAGAGAGGCTGTCGTACCGACCTCGCAGGCCAGCCTTGATGGCATGCGTCCCCTGACTCATCGTCATAACCTCATGAAGCTCGAAGCCTTTGGTGTGGTTGTAGTTGCTGACGAACGGGGAACCGCCGGAGTTGAAGGAACCGGAGACATCCAGGCCCGGAATGTTCGGATCACCATTGGCGTTCTGGTTCTGGTGGTTGTCACGGAACTGGAAGCGGGTTTCCAGCACTGCCTTCGTTCCGACGATCATCGTTTCCGTGATCTGCGCAGTGTTGTTTTTGTTATTCGATTTGGTTGCCTGGGAGGGGAGCGCGAAGGCGCCGACGCCACTCACAATCGAGGAATCAGTGTGCTCATACCGCATCACCAGTGTGTTTGTGGCGTTCAACTGGTAATCGATCCGCGGGTTGATGCGCCACACACGGTTTGGCGTCGGGAACGCGTTGATGTACGGAACTTCATTGAAGCTGTTGTCGAGAATCGTCGCATTAACAAGGTTGTTCTCGTTGATCTGGCGGCGATTGATATCGATGAAGAAAGACATCTTCTTACTCAGCAGCGGCCCGCCGAAGTTGAAAGCGAACATCTTTGTGCTGTAACCGGGAGGGGTCGTGGTCAAAAAAGGGTTGCGGGTATCCAGAACGCGGTCGCCGTAGTTGAACAGGGCATTGCCATGGAAGGCGTCGGTACCCGGTTTGGTGAGGATTTCGATGCGCCCGAAGCCTGGACGGTCGAATTCGGACGAGAAGGGATTCGAGTTGATGCGGATTTCGCGGATGGAGCTTTTGGGCGGTAACTGGCCGCCACTGAAGCCGTCGACAAAGAACTGAGCGCCGTTCGGACCCGCTGCTGGTCCAGCCAGGGCTTGCAGATCGGACTGCAAATCGTCCGGATCGTCCGGCAGTGCGTCAAGATCTTCATTTTTCAGAACCAGAGCGCCTACGTTCTGGGAGGGATCGACACTCACCTGTCCCGCAGCGTCCTCATTGACCTGAATCTGCTGCGCGTCGGCGGCAATCTGCAGTGCCACGTCGAGAGCCGTCACCTGCCCTGGCGCAACAGTCAGCGCCGGCTGCGAGAACGTTACGAAGCCCTTAGCGTCGGCCCGAACTGTGTAGGTGCCGGGGGGAACGGTCAGGGTAAACTTGCCGCTGCCGTCCGATTTCACGCTGCGCGCTACACCGTTACCTGATATCTGAACGGTCGCGCCCGGAATCAGCGATGCCGATGGATCGGTCACCGTACCGCGGATA
>JAUZEU010000101.1 GCA_030838885.1 Bryobacterales bacterium
CCAGCCCGTGGCGGTTACCACGTCAGCGCGTCCGTCACCATTAATATCGCCAACGCCGAGACCGTGCGCGCCCACGCCACCGGGGCCTGAAATCTGATGAACGACCCAATTGCCGGTCGGATTGGCAGGTTCCGGTCCTGCCCACGAAAGCACCCCGCCGATGCCGAGAACCAAGTCGGGCCGCCCGTCTCCATCAATATCCTTTAGTAAGCTGATCTCCGTGTTGCTCTGCGGAATGACGACGAATTTGTCCCAGCGGCGCGCCTGACCGCGGGGATTTACATAAAGGGTTACAGGCCGGCCCGCTCCCGCAGTTACCACATCCGGCCATCCATCGCCAGTGAAGTCGTATGCGAAATCAAGCCATGACGAGCCGGCATACTGAGTGCTCGGGCTGTAGGTGGAAGCCGCATAAATCTCTCGCCGCTTCGTGTAATCGGGACCCAGGTAATAGTAGGCACCAGCCACAAGGTCCATCACCCCATCCCGATTGATATCCGCTGCCGTAACGCCCCATGAATAGTAATATTCGTCGAGGCGCTGCATACGAAAGTGATTTGAAATCTGTTCCGGAGGCGCCTCTTTCAGGCTGAGGTCCTTATAGCCAATGTCTTTGAAGCGAACCTCGCCTGAGCCTCCCACATAAAGGGCAATCTGCCCAAATCCGTTCGACTCATCTTCGGTCACTCCGGCGCCGAGGCCACCCAGCCCCCCGTTCATGGAAGCGCGCAAGATATCCGCATCCACGATCGCCTGGATCGCGTTCCATTCGCCCGCGTTGTAGACCGGACCACGACCGGGTCCGCGGCCCGCAGCGGTTGAGGCCGGCGCGCCAGGAGCAGCCGGGGGCTGTCCGAAACGAATCATTGAAGCCGCCGGGCGCAATTTGTCGCGATGGGTCTCGCGTCCCGCTGCATCAACGGTTACCCGGAAGAGTCCTTGCTCACCCGCCGCCAGCGAGACCAGAAGTCCTTTGCTTCCATCGGATGTCTTTTCGGTCCGCAGCATGATGCCCGTCCGGCACCCGCCGGTGCATTTGAATGAGGCGTAAAAGCCGACATCCTGCAGCGGCTTGTCGAGAAGCAGCCAGCCGCCGGTCGAGGACTTTGGCATCCCAATGATTACTCCGTCTTCAGCGCGCCAGGCAGCGTCGCCAAGCGAGTGCCATCCGGTAAGCGCGGAACCTTTGAACGTGACATCAGGTATGAACGTGGGGCCGGCCGCAGTGGCGGGCAAGGTGAGCAACGTGGCGGCGGCTGAGGCAAGCAGAGCATTTCGAAGCATTGGGTTGCTTGTGAGCACTGGGACAGGGCTCCCTTCGACAAGGCATTATATACTCTGCGCCAGTGAATGTCTTGCAGTAGACGCAAACCAAAGTGCGCATAACGAAACATCTGGAGTGCAGGCCTGTTTTAATGCAGTGTGCGCAATTTGCCCCGCTTGCGCCTTCCACGCGTGCCCCTGAGCGGCTGGTGACACCACCCGCGCCGTCTTGACTTCGGCCAGATGCCCTGATAGCATCGCTGCGTATTCGGCAATGAATCTTGCGCCATAAACAATCGGCGGAGGTGGTTCCTGCCGCAGGGGTCGGTGTGCCTGCAGGGTGCACCGTTGGGAGAAAACATTATGCATAGCAAGCGAGCTTTCTTTCTCCGTGTTCTGGCCGTGTTTGTGTGCGTCGTGACCGTGGCAAGTCCGACGCTGGCCCAGAACTTTTATGGCTCTATCGTCGGGACCGTCACCGATTCAACCGGTGCACCGATGGAGGGCGCAACCGTAACTGCTATTAATGCTGGTACAGCGACTCGGCAGGTGGCCCAGTCTTCTGCATCCGGCGAGTACCGTATCGCAAACCTTGTTCCCGGCAACTACCGGCTCGACATCGAAAAAACAGGCTTCAAACGGCTGACCAGGGAGAACCTGGCGGTACAGGTCGAGTCGGTGATCCGTTTGGATTCTGCGATGCAGGTGGGCGATGTGAATCAGTCGATAGAAGTGGAGGCATCCGCGCCACTGCTCCAAACCGAAAACGCATCGCTCAGCCAGGTGGTTTCAACGCGGTCCGTCGAGCAACTTCCCATGAACGGACGGAACATCCTGAATCTGGTGAACCTGGTGCCGGGCGTGGTTCCGCAGGGTTCATCCGATGGCAGCCTCACGGGCAAGAACGTTTTCGCCGCGGGCAACTATCAGATCGGTGGCGGCACCGCGAACCAGAGTGCCACGTTCTTCGACGGCGTTCCGGTGAATATCACGTATGGAAACATTACTGCCCTGACACCGAGCCCGGATGCTGTAGCCGAATTCCGCGTACAGACGAGTAACAACACTGCGGAGTATGGGAGATACACGGGCGGCGTGATCAACATTGCCTCCAAAGGCGGCACAAACGAATTTCATGGCACGGCCTACGAGTATCTGCGCAACAAGCTTTTGAATGCTACGGACTTTTTCGCTAACAAGTCAGGGGTCGGCCGTCCGCCTTTCGTACAGAACCAATTCGGTGGCGCGGTGGGAGGTCCGGTTCGCAAGGACAAGACATTCTTCTTTTTCAACTACGAAGCATTTCGCGCACGCCAGGGAGCGCTGTTCACACGTACCGTGCCCTTGCCCGAGCAGTACACGGGCGACTTCTCCGGCTATAAAAACGCATCGGGAGCAGTGATTCCGATTTACGATCCCAACACTCAGTGCGGCGCTTATAACAACCCTGCCTGTGGAACTACTCAAAGGACACAGTTCCCGGGGAATGTCATCCCGCAAAGCCGGATCAACCCAGTTGCGGCGAAGCTACTGGCCTTCCCGCTATATGCAAAGCCGAATGGCGATGGTCAGGCATTCACCCACAATCTGAACTTTAATAAGAACGCCTCAACCGGCGGCGACAACGATCAGATGAATATTCGCGGCGACCACCAGTTGACCGAGAAGCAGCGTCTTCTCGCGCGCTTCACGCGCTGGAGTTCCTCAAACCTGCCGGTGACCCCCTACGACAACGGGATGCGTAACGGAGATCCTTACTCGCCGGAGCATTTCGTGACGACACAGGCGGTACTCGCCGACACGTGGGTTCTGAATCCGAATCAGATTCTGGACGTTCGGGCCGGCGTGACTCGCTGGTATTACACCCGCATTCCAGGGTCACTCGGCACCGACGAAGCGACGCTCGGATTCCCGTCATACTTCTCCCAGGTTCCTGTATTGAACGGGCTGGTCCCCTCCACCACCATTCCGGGGGTAGCGATTTCATCACCTACGCTCAACACGATATCCACCGGACTCCTGTTAGGCCGCGATATGACTTATGCACTGACTCCGACATTCACATGGATCAAGGGACGTCATGCGCTGAAGGTTGGGGCTGAGTTCCATCGCAACGACCTGAATTATTTTCAG
>JAUZEU010000223.1 GCA_030838885.1 Bryobacterales bacterium
TGCGAGATCATGCCGGTATTTTCCTCTGGCCAGACCGTGAAGCAGGCGCCAGGCACGTGGCAGGCGCTCCAGTCCACAGATCTGATCTTTGCGTGCGGCGGAGGCATCATGGCTCACCCGGGCGGTATCGCGGCGGGGGTTCGCGCCATTCATCAGGCATGGGATGCGGCGCTCGCGGGCATTCCACTGGCGCAACATGCGATCGCCAACAGAGAACTGAGAGAGGCGCTCGAGACCTTCGCCGCATGACGGACCGACTGCTCACGTTCTATGGTGACGACTTCACCGGCTCCACCGATGCGCTGGAGGCGGTGGCGTCGCATGGCATCCCCAGCGTGTTGTTTCTGAACCCGCCGGATGAAGATCTCCTGGCGCAGTTCTCCGAATGCCGTGCAATCGGGATTGCTGGCGAAAGTCGCAGCCGTGGGCCGGGTTGGATGGATGCACAGCTCCCGCCCGTGTTCGAGGCGCTGAAACGCATAGGCGCGCCGATCTGCCAGTACAAAGTTTGCTCTACATTCGATAGCGCACCGGAAACGGGCAGTATCGGGCGTGCCATGGAAATCGGGCAGCGTGTCTTCCGCAACCCTTGGGTGCCGATTGCCGTAGCCGCGCCGCATCTGAAGCGATACGTCGTGTTCGGGAACCTGTTTGCATTAGCAGCGGGCACGGTCTACCGGATAGACCAGCACCCCACCATGAGCCGCCATCCCGTGACACCAATGGATGAAGCAGACCTGCGGCGACACCTCGCTTTGCAGACGCACGGCCGGATCGAGCTGGTCGATATCGTTGCACTGGAGAGCGGCAATGCAGAAGCGCTCCTGGAGAAGGTTCTGGCTGCGAGTCCCGCTGCGGTGTTGTTCGATGGCCTGCTGCAAGATACCATTCAGGAGACAGGCAGGCTGATCTGGAGTAAGCGGAGCGAAGAGCCGATGTTCTGCGTGGGCAGTTCCGGCCTGACACACGCGCTGATGCTGCACTGGCGCGAAATCGGCCTGATCCCGCGCACTCACACCCCGCCGGTCGTCAATAAGATCGATCGCCTGATCGTCATCAGCGGCAGTTGTGCAGCCGCGACAGAGCTGCAACTCCGGTGGGCCATGCGCAACGGCTACACAGGCATCAGGGTCGACGCGGGTACACACCCCTTCAGTGGTGTTGTTTCAGAAGCTCTGAACGCCCTGAAAGAAGGCCGGAATATAGCCATATACAGCGCCCTCGGGCCGGGCGACTGCATCGGTATTCCCCATGGAGAAACATTGGGCCGCTATCTGGGTTCACTCCTGCTGGAACTGGTACGCCAATCCGGGGTGCGCCGCGCTGTAATTGCCGGCGGAGATACCTCCAGCCATGCAGTCCGGCAACTGGGCATTCAGGCGCTCACGTTCGCGGGCCTGCTTTCACCAGGGGCGCCGTTGTGCAGAGCCCATTCAGGGGAGTCTGCCATAGACGGCCTCGAACTGGTCCTGAAAGGCGGCCAGGTGGGACCCGAAAATTTCTTCGAAATGGTTCAGAAAGGGACATCATGACAACAATCGCGCTCCTCGGAGCAGGCGGCAAAATGGGCTGCCGAATCACTGACAATCTGCTCAGGACGAATTACCAGGTGAGATACGCCGAGGTGGGCGACAAAGGCCGCGCGGCTCTCGCGCAGCGAGGCATTACCTCGGTAACTCCGGAAGAAGCGGTGGCTGGCAGCAATGTGGTCATTCTCGCCCTGCCTGACAACCGCATCGGCCAGGTGACCAGTTCCCTCAATCAGCACTTCCGCCCAGGCACCATGCTGATCGCACTTGATATCGCGGCGCCGCTCTCCGGCCATCTGCCGAAACGAGACGACCTCACCTATTTCGTCACCCATCCGTGCCATCCGTCCGTCTTCGGAGGCGAGACGGAGACAACCGCGCAGCTCGATTTCTTTGGCGGCATTCACGCGAAACAAAACATCGTCTGCTCGCTCGTGCAGGGTCCGGAGGAGAGTTACGCTCTCGGCGAAGATATCGCCCGTGCGATCTACGCGCCTGTGGTCAACTCGCACCGCTGCACCGCGGACCAGATGGCGATTCTGGAGCCTGTGCTCTCCGAAACCGTGCTGGGAACCTGTTTGACCATCATCAGGGAAGCTATGGACGAGGCCGTCAAACTCGGTGTACCCGAAGCAGCTGCGCGCGACTTTCTTCTCGGTCATCTCAAGGTGGAACTGGGTATCGTGTTCCAGCTGTTCGAAGGCGCCACCTTTTCAGACGGAGCCCTGAAGGCCATTGCGGAAGCGAAAAAGAGCCTCTTCCGGCCCGACTGGAAGAGCGTTTTCGAGCCTGCCGCAGTCACTGAAAGCATCCGAAAAATCACCGCGCCGCCAGCCTGATGCGGTAACATAGCCGTCTTGGACGAAATCGAAATCCGCCCTACCCTCAAGTTTGTCTATGCAGCGGCCATTGCCATCGCGACAATTGTTTTGGCCGCCTGGACGGCCTTTGTGTTCGAACTCTATCTAAACCGAATCTGGGAGCCCGCTGTGGTGAGCTTGCTGTTGCTCTGGCCCTTCTCGCATTGGGTTCGGATTCGCACCAGTCTCACCGTCCTCGCCAGCGACAGGCTGCGTTGGGAATCAGGCATCCTGGCGAAATCCACCCGGAACCTGATGCTCTCGCGGATTCAGGATATCGGCGTAGATCAATCGCTCTCGCAGAGAATCTTTAACGTCGGCAATATCTGGATCGAAACGGCAGGCGCCTCCAGCCGTGTTCTGCTGCACAATGTCGACGCTCCACAGCACCTCGCCGACCAGATACTCGAACGCGCACGCAGCGCGGTTTAGCGCCCCGGCACGGATACCGTGACGTTGCGGTATCGAATGCCGTCGGTTGCATCACCCTGGAAGTAAAGCGGTCCCGGAAGCCCTTCATGGCTGTCCAGCGCCCCGCCGGTGATACCGGGAATCTGCTTGCTGTCGATGATGGTTACGCCGTTTCGGACCACGGTCACCATACGGCCAATCAGTGTCACGTCCAGACTTTCCCATTCGCCCGGCGCAGGAGGAACCGCCACGGCCGGAGCGACAAAGCCATAGATGGACCCGATCTTCTTCGATGCCTCGGCTGTAATCGGCAACCCGTACTCGATCTGAAGTTCGTACCGCCCCCGCAGGAAAATTCCGCTGTTCGCGCCGCGCGGGCAGTTGAACTCAAGGTGAAGCTTGAAATCGTCAAGCTTTCGCGTGGACCGGAGGTTCGCCCCTGCTTTAACATTCACCAGCCCGCCGTCTTCTGCCTTCCAGTGATTCTCTCCGGCATTGTCCGGCTCCCAGCCCGAAAGGTCTTTGCCGTTAAAGAGAGCCTCTGGCGCAGACCATTGCGCAACTGCTTTCCGCTTCATCGCGGGCGCATGTTCGCCGGTGATCCTGCCCTCAACTCCATCAGCGCGCTTCTGGTGTCCGGTAATTTTGTTTCCGGCGCTCTCGATGGTCCACTCCACGGGAATCGGCTTGCCGAAGGGTTCCACGGTCGTGAAAACCAGCCGTGACGCCACCGTCTTATCGCCTATCACCACGGCGCTCTCGTTCAGCCCGGGCAGTGTACTCACGGGAATTACTTCCAGCCGCACGTGATCCGACCCGTGCAGACCGCCCTCTTTCCCCACCACAACGATCGTGACCACCCCATCCCGATCGCTCACCTCCAGCCAGGAGGGAAGCTCTCGGAGGGCGTCTCGATATTCAGATCCCACCGGCCCGCGTACGGAAGATAAGCGCGGCGCTGACCCAGCGCCGGCGTCGCCGCTGTCATTACGGCGAATAACACGAGAAATGGCTTCATTACCTCAGCAGTTCTTTCGCGCGAAGGATAGCAAGCTCGGGGCTGGCCAGGATCGGCGGCCCTCCGGTTACCGGTAACAGCGCCGCTACCCGAGCCATAGACGCCTGCGCGAGCACAACGAGGTCCACCCGGCGCATCAGGTCCGTGAGCGTGGCCAGCAGGAGTTCGTCGTGCCGCGCGGTATCGCCCGCAACTACAGCCTCGAACGCGCCGTCGGCCAACGCCGGCACCAGTTCCACCTCACGATTCGCTTGCAATGCCGTCTCCCGGAGCAATTCCATCGTGGGATTCAACGTGGTTCGCAGCGTAGCGGCTACACCGATCCTGCCACCAATCGCAACGGCCTTCTCTGCCAGCGGTTCATCGATCCGCAGAATCGGAAAGTCATATTGGCTGCGCGCGAGAGCCGTCGCCCTGCCTATTGACGAGCACGTCACCATCACGGCATCGGCCCCGCCCTCATGCGCCAGTCCGATCATGGCCGCCACACGCCGGACAGTGTTCTTCGTTAACTCACCAGCCGAAATGGTGTTTCGGATCAGCGAGTCATCCGTCATGTGGAACGTATCAATGCCGTCCAGATGCTCCTTCGCCAACTGCGTGAACGTCGGAATCAGGACATGGCTTGTATGGATGAACGCGAGTTTCTTCATTCGCCCAGAAACTCAGCGGACCAGGTCGATGCTAGCAATCGTGCGTGAACCCGTCCGCCATTCATTCAGAACCTTGCCTTTCGTATCCACTTCGATAATACGGCGGCCGGTGTAATCGTTAATCAGCATCCCGCCATCCGGCAGGAACGTGAAGCCAGACGTCCAGCCCATCTGGATGGCGGGGTTCGTGCCCCCGATCGAGCGCACGATCTTACCCGCCGGATCCACTTCCACCAGTTCGCCCGGAGCTGACAGGCTCATGACCGTGTTCCCGTTTGCAAGCCGCCGGCCCATATAGAGCCTCCGGTTCTTGCCATTTGGCGCCTGCCATTGCCAAACAATCTTGCCCGCCTTATCCACCTCGATCAGCTTGCCTTCCGCCTCTACTGCCACCAGCGTTGTGCCCTGCTCAGTCCGGTGCGCATTGCGCGAACGCATGTTGGCGAGGTCTGGGCTTTCGTAGGTCCAGACAATACTCTTATCAGGAGTCACCTCGATCACCTTACCAAGCCGGGCGTCGCTGATCAGTGTGTTGCCGTTCGCCAAACGCTGGGCGGCGATGGGGTGTTGCAGCCC
>JAUZEU010000210.1 GCA_030838885.1 Bryobacterales bacterium
GTGGGCGGTCTGGCCGCGTGGCTCAGCGATAACGCGCGAACCGGGCGCTACTTTGCCATAGCGGTCGCGGTCGCAATGCTGGCTCTGGCCGCCGTTGCCTGGGCGCTGCTGCGGGGCCTTCGTGTGCTGAGCCGGCATCTGCCGCGTCGCGCCGGACCAGTCCTCCGGCAGGGCATTGCCAATCTCTACCGGCCTGGGAATCACGCCGGAGCGGCCGTGATGGCGCTGGGCGTGGGAGTCATGTTCACGGTTACCATCTGGATCGTGCAACGGGGGCTTCTGCAGGACATTATCCGGACGGCCCCGCCCGGCATGCCAAATGTCTACCTGCTGGATATTACGGCCTCGACACGGGCGGGCGTCTACGATCTGCTCGGGAGGCAGCCGGGAGTTCTGGGCAAACCGGAAATGCTGGGAGCAGTATCCGCAACCATGCAGTCGATAGACGGCGTGACGCTGGAACGCGATAAGCTGCAGGGCTACGCGCGGCGCTATGCACGGACCGTGTCAGTATCGACTGCAGCCGAGAAGCCGCAGTTCACAGACGTCCTGTCCGGCGCCTGGTGGGTTGCCGGGGCGCACCCGGCCGTGCCCGAGTTGTCCGTTGCGGAATCGGTCGCGAAACTTCTGAAGATCCATGTCGGCTCCACCATCGTATGGGCCACTCCCCAGAGAACGTTCAGCGCAAAGGTTGTCGCGATTCACAAAAGCGAATCGGTCCGGCTATCGGCTCGGATCGAATTCTTCTTTACAGATGGCGCACTCGAGGGGCTGCCTGCGATTTATTATGGCGGTGTGCGGGCAAAACCGCAGTCAGTCGCGGGCATACAGAAAGCTCTGTATGAGAGGTATCCGACCGTTACCGTAGTGAATATGGCCGACGTTCTGGACACGATTCAGTCCGTGGTGGATCAGATCTCACTCGTAGTCCGGTTCATTTCGTTCTTCTCGATTCTGGCAGGCGCGGTGATCCTCGCGTCCAGCGTGGCAGGGACACGCTTCCGCCGTATCAAGGAAGTGGTAATTCTGAAAACATTGGGTGCGACACGCCAGCGGATTGCCCGGATCTTTTCTGTGGAATTCTTCGTGATCGGCACGGTGGCAGGGCTGATGGGCGGACTGTTGGCGGGCGCTTTCGCCTGGCTGGTGCTGAACCGGCTCCTGCGCGCCAATGCCTCGCCCGATGTGCTTCCCATGCTGGTGGCGGTTGCCGGTACGGCGCTGCTCGCGGTAATGACAGGCTGGGCCGCCAGTTATCGGACGCTGGGCCAAAAGCCACTGGAGATTCTGAGGGACGAATGAAGCTGGCCCTATTTTTTTTCCTTGCCGCTGCCGGATTGCACTTCGATCTCACGGATGCCCGGGGGAAGAAGCCAGGCGGCGTCACCGTGGAAGCCGCCGATCCGGATGAAGACGGCTGGCGTCAGTTAAAGGTGCTGACGAAGGGCAAAGGCAATCCGGTGCTGGTGTGGCCTTACGACGGCCGCGCGAAGGCGGCAGATGGACCTGGCAACGTTCCGGTGATCGTGGTGGAGTCTGGTGATGCCCGGGCCCTTTCGAACCCGCGCGTCATTGCAGCGCTTGCGGCGGGGGAACTGCTCGGCGTTCCACATCCGGCGGCACTGGACCCCGGCGGGTTGACGAAGGCATTTGCAAACCTTGCTGTTTCGGAAGAATCGTTCGCAAAAGGCGTCGGTTTGCTCTATGTGAAAAAGCCAGCCGAGGCGGTCGAATTCCTGGGCAGGGCGCTGAAGGAGCGGGAACGCCAGCTGACGCGGTTCCCTTCCGAGATTTATCCAGTCGCAATCCTCTATGGCCAGGCGCTGATGGAAGCGCAAAAATTCGACGCTGCAGCCGTTGCGTTTTTGAAAGCATTGAAGCAGCGGCCATCAGATCCGGCCGCGACCCGGCTTCGGGCGGAGGCACTGGAGAAAGCCGGCAAACCCGAAGCGCAATAGCGACTCTCCTCTACGCTGTCCAGAGAGGGATTTCAACGCGCGCAACGCAAATTAGAGACGGTACCACCTCCAGAGGGGGGTCCATCACTCCAGGCAGCAGCTCTGCCACGTATATTCTGCCAAACTGACCACACTCCTGTGCGACCTTAGAAGCCCGATTCACAGGCGAGCCGCTGATCTCCCGGCCTCCCTCTTCGAGATCGAAAAGCAGCAATTCTCCAGTGGCAAGTCCTGAGCGGGTTGGAATTCCCTCTCCCAGCAGCGCCGTTTTCAACCGGACCGCGAGCGTCCATGCCTCGCTGGCCTTGTCTAACAGGTAAATACTCAATGGCCCGGCAGTCTTCACCTCGAGTCCGGACGTGGAAGCCGGAAGCAACGCCCCAAGTGCCCGCGCCGCCACAGCGGTCGTCATCTCGCGCAGAATTGTGGCTTCCACCGTTTCTGCTCGAACGGGAGCGCGCTCGACAAGCAACACGGTGCCATGTCGGGCAAAGCGTTGCGCAACTGTCAGGCGCAGCCGCTCGATGTCGGCCTTGTGATCAAGCTGCCTCAAACACTCGTAGAACTCTTGCGAGAAGGGATCGGATAGCGCCCCGTCGTAGCCTTCGGATACCCAAGCCGGGGCCCGTCCAAAAGTCGCAAGCCCTCCGTGAGCTCGCAGCCTGATTCTGAACGCGGGAGGGCCCGAAACAATCCCGCGGACTCCGGCTCGGTGCAGCCGCGCTTCCATGCCGACCCGGTCAAAACAGTCTCACCGCCTGATGTGCGATCTTCGGCCAGACGTTCAACAGCCTCCGCGGCGTCACCATAAAGGACATTGCCTATGCGGAAAAAGGTATCGAAGTGTGCGGCGATTCCGATCTGGACCTCGCACTCCACCCGGATGCGGTCCTGCACGGCGAGCAGCATGGACACGATTTGGGCGAAGCCAATCGTGTCCGGATAGAACATCTCCGTGTTATCGGCCGCCCAAACCCCATGGGCTGTCCGCCAATCGCGCTTCCAAATTCATAGATAGTATCTTTTGGCCGGCTGATCAGGGCCATCACTTCGAGCGGATCCCGCTGGCATGCCAATCGTGTCAGACCGGCTGAATCCGAGATGACCGCCGTCCCGGTCACGCGGTACGGGCTGAGGAGTTGATTGGCCGCCTCCTGGGAATGCCGCCCATTCATCATGCTGTGATCAGTTCAACCGGCCGATCACGCGCAAATTCACCACCGGTATCGAATAGTGCCGCTGAGTTGAGAGGCGAGTCGCTCACGTC
This sequence comes from Bryobacterales bacterium, assembly GCA_030838885.1. Classification (GTDB taxonomy): domain Bacteria; phylum Acidobacteriota; class Terriglobia; order Bryobacterales; family Bryobacteraceae; genus BOG-234. Next base: position 3,226 of record JAUZEU010000210.1, read on the forward strand.
CCAATCGCATCCGCTAATGATCGGCTGGTCGACAGACTGGGACCATTCGCCGACGTGGTCCGTGGACACACCCGGCCCCGTCTTCCCATTAACCCGAGGTCATTTCCGCCTTCGGACTCGACATTCGCACTTCGTCAAGCACTCCGACCCGATCCGTCCGCTCGCAATCGGTCTCAGGAGGTTGATCTTGACGCCGGACATTCCCGTTATGCGCTAACCGTTCAACAACGAAGTCTGGGGATCGCGGTGCTCTCTTTTACTGAGAAGTTCCATGCAGCACTGCCCCGGGACGTTCTGCTATCGGTTTCAGAAAAGAATCGTGTGAAACCCATCCTGTCGGGCAAGGTCGTAAGCGGCGAGGCGGCCGGTAGGAGCGCGAGTATGCCTCTGAACGCAGATTTTACTTCGAAGCAGTCTTATACTCGACGTTCGTGAGTTAGCTGGCACCTCCCGCCTGTCCTGGTTCGACGATGTCCAAACGCCCTGTGCATATCCACAGATCATATCCACAGATAAGGAACCAAACTTGCCTATTCATTGTGAAGTTCTGGCGACGTGAAGTGCTGGTGACCGGTCCCCGCTTTCGCACGTGAAGCAATCGGCTGGAAACCGGAGACGTGACGTGCGAGGGAGGCTGTCCATGGCAAAACACAGATTAAGCTCCGGCGTCATTTCCCGACGTCAATTGCTGAACAGCGCAGGGGCATTTGGACTTGGATCAGCGTTAAACCGGCTTGCGCCTGCCTTCGCCAAAACGAAGGGACAGGCTGACAGTCCGGCACTGAGCGGCAACATCATTGACCTGGTAATCGCCGAGACCCCGTTCGGAGTCCGGGGGCGAACCGGTACGGCGATGACCATCAACAATACAGTGCCGGGTCCGCTGATCCGCCTGCGCGAGGGCCAGGATGTCACCCTGAACGTTACGAATCGATTGAAGGAAACCTCTTCAATTCACTGGCATGGAGTGCTGGTGCCGACTGATATGGACGGCGTGCCGGGTGTAAGCTTCGCCGGAATAAAACCGGGAAAGACTTTCACTTACCGTTTTCCGATCAGGCAAAGCGGGATTTACTGGTATCACAGTCATTCGATGGGGCAGGAGCAGGCAGGGGTCTACGCTCCGATAATTTTCGATCCCATTGACCCCGATCCAGTGAAGTATGACCGCGAATACGTCGTGATGCTTTCTGACTGGAGCTTCGCCTCACTTGAAACAATGATCGGCGATCTTAAAAAGCGGCCTGGCTACTTTAATTACCAGACCCGCACGATGGCGGAATTCTTCTCCGACGTGGCTGAACGTGGTTGGAAGCCGACGATCCAGAACTATCTGATGTGGTCTCGGATGCGCATGGATCCTACCGACCTCCTCGACGTAACCAGCAGCGCGTACACATACCTTATGAACGGATTGCCACCCGAATCCAATTGGACAGCGCTCTTTCAACCCGGCGAGCGTGTGCGCCTGCGGTTCATCCAGGTCGGTGTTATGACGTTCCAGGATGTGCGCATTCCCGGCCTCAGGATGACTGTAGTCCAGGCGGATGGTCAGGATGTGCAACCGGTCGACATTGATGAATTTCGCATCGGACCCGCGGAAACGTATGACGTGATTGTCGAGCCGAAAGAGAATCGCGCGTACACCATCTTCGCCGAGACGCTGGATCGCAGCGGCTACGCGCGCGGCACGCTTGCTCCGCGATCCGGCATGAGCGCCGCCATCCCCGAACTTCGCCGACGCCCGCTCCGCACGATGGAAGACATGGGCATGCCGATGGACATGGGTGGTATGGAGATGGGCGGCATGGGCACGCATTCCAGACACGGAGATATGCCGATGCCCCCTACGAAAAAGGATCCCAAAGGCGGGGACATGAAGATGCCCGACATGGAACCCTCCGCAGGCAAGCACGATATGGCAAACATGCGGGGTGATGAAAAGCCGCAACCGATGCCAGGTAAGCCAGGCGAGCACCAGACACACGATATGCAGAACATGCCGGGCATGCAGAGCGGCTCCGGGATCCCGGGCACAACACCGGTCAGGCACGGTCCCGATCACCATGGTTCTGGCAACCAGTCAACGCCGGAGTTTACCCGCAGCCGCCTGGATAACCCTGGCATCGGCTTCGAAGGCGACGAACGACGGGTGCTGGTCTACACCGACCTGAAGAGTCTGCACCCGTATCCTGACCAACGCAAGCCGGAGCGGGAGCTCGAAATCCACCTGACCGGCAACATGGAACGGTTCATGTGGTCGCTCGATGGCAGGAAGTACTCGCAAGCCAAAGAACCGGTGCACTTCCGCTATGGTGAGCGGCTCCGCTGGACGTTTGTAAACGACACGATGATGGAGCACACCATGCACCTGCATGGCATGTGGATGTATCTGGAGAACGGCGCGGGCGAATACCTGCCGCGCAAACACACCGTTCTGGTCAAACCCGCCGAGCGCGTGTCAGTCGCCATCACGCCCGATGCGCGCGGACATTGGGCATTCCACTGTCACCTGCTCCTGCACATGGAAGTAGGTATGTTTCGTGTGGTTGAAGTTTCTGATTATTTGCCGGAGCTTCGATCATGACAAGCTCTCGGCCTGCCGCTTTGGTTGCGATGATCGGCCTGTTGGCCACCGCATCCGCTCAAAGTAAGCTCGATACCTCTTCTGGTACGAACACCCTGGCTGCGCCCTCCGAGGATCCCGCGCAGAGCACGTCCGATGCGCAAAAGAAAACGTCACCGAACCTGTCACCGGAGAAAGACTGGCCCAATCCGGTTAACGACGAGCACCAGTTTACATACCTTCTGCTCGACGTCTTCGAGTATCGCCCGAAAGGGCCCGACAGCGATTTCCGTTGGGATGCCCAGGGCTGGCGCGGCGGAGACTACAACCGAATTTGGTTCAAGAGCGAAGGCCAGAGGAACACGGCGCTGAAAGCCAACTACGACACCGATTTGCAATTACTGTACGGACGTTTTGTTAGGCGGTATTACGATTTTCAGCTTGGTGTTCGCGCGGAAGCGCAGAACTTTCGCGGAGCCAACGTGATCCGTGGCCATGCGGTAATCGGACTGGAAGGCCTCGTCCCGTACAACTACGAGATCGAGCCAGCCCTGTTTATCAGTCAGAACGGCGACGTGTCCGCCCGCCTCACAGCCACCAAAGACCTGCTGTTAACCCAACGGCTGGTCATTCAGCCGCGCATAGAGATCAACGCCGCTATCCAGCGAGTCGAACGATTCACAACTGGCAGAGGCTTGAATAACATCGAACTGGGTTTCCGCCTGCGTTACGAAATAAGGCGCC
>JAUZEU010000254.1 GCA_030838885.1 Bryobacterales bacterium
TTCTCTAAGCTGGTGCATCTCGAATTGCCGCAAATTATAACTCACTTAGCTCCGCACTGCTAACTAAATGGTACGTTGCCTTACAGATTAGCGGCATGATATGTTTGTTTTGTCCACGGTTCCTGTACGAATACACGCTTGTTGTATGTTAATCATAATCGTTTTACTGAGTCAAGTATATTACGAGGCTTTTTTAATGTTTTTTCATAACCTATCCCTCACCCGTAATCGTTTACTTCTCGTCGCGCCTGCCGGCGCGAGCCTGGAATCATTCAACGGAGAGATCACTCCTTCTGATCGTTTGCACGCAGAGTTACTTGCCGACGTACAGCGTCTGCGAGGCGAAATTTACCTCGATGACGGCGCGATAGATGCCTCGGACTTAACACCAGACGGGCGTCACGTTTCCGCGCTCGATAACGATAGCTGGCATTTGCTGACCATCACCCAGGCGGGGCGGTTGGTCGGCTGCACGCGTTTCCGCCAACATCCAAACACGGTCCGCACAGATGATCTCGGGGTAGCCCGGGCTCCTTTGGCAAAGTCGGACCAGTGGGGGGATGGCTTTCATGCTTCTCTTAACTCTGAAATAAGCAACGCACGTTCCGCAGGCTTCTCCTACGTCGAAGTTGGCGGGTGGGCTCTGCACAAGGAGGTGCGTGGCACAGCGGAAGCGCTGAACAGTGTTCTGGCCACCTTCGCATGGTCGAAGATCCAGGGCGGCGCCCTGGGCATCAGTACGGCCACCCACCGCAATGGTTCGGCTTCCATTCTGCGCAGGCTTGGCGGGAAGTCGCTCGAATGCGATGGCGCAGCTATGCCGCCGTACTATGATGAAAAGTATAAATGCATGATGGAAGTTTTGCGGTTCGACTCCCGCAAACCTAATCCCAAATATGCAGCGATGATCGAAAACCTTGCGGCGGATCTTGTTACAAGGCCGGTTGTCTGCCCACGCGAAGCTGTGGGACGAACTCTGCGGCCGCGACGCGCCCCCTCCGTGCTGAATGGGTTCTTTCAGCCGCAGGCGCTCGAAGCCACTGCGTAGGCGTTCCCGGTTTCCGGCTGCGTTTTCTCTGAACTGTCTCGTAATCTCGTAATAATGTCCTGACGCTGATACAACATGCGTAATCGTAATTCCTGTGTCGCCGATGCACTTTTGGAATGGGCCGGGGCTATCGGACCCGAATTTGTGGTTTCCGGCAGCGCGGAACTCCGTGCTGCCGAAACCGCGACCTTCCAGACAACCCAAAGAATCCCGGTCATCCTGCGCCCTGGCACTCCCCAGGAAGCATGCGAGGTAGTCCGAATCGCCAATCACCATGGCACGGCAGTGTACCCCGTCAGCAGCGGGAAGAACTGGGGCTATGGCTCGCGCGTGCCAGTCACCACAGATTGTGTTTTGCTGGACCTGAGCCGTCTCAACCGCATCACAGACTTTAACGAGCGCCTGGGCTACATAACCGTAGAACCCGGCGTCACCCAGCAGGACCTGTTCAACTTTCTGCGGGAACGCAATTCGAAGCTGTGGATGGATGCGACGGGGTCGAGTCCCGATTGCAGCCTGATTGGCAATGCCATGGAGCGTGGCTTCGGTCATACCCCCTACGGCGATCATTTTTCGAACATCTGCGGGCTCGAGGTGATCCTGGCCAGCGGGGAGGTCATCCGGACCGGATATGCGGGGTTACCGGCCGCCAAGGCGGGCCCGGTTTACCGGTGGGGCGTAGGACCCAGTCTGGATGGCTTGTTTTCACAATCCAATCTGGGCATCGTCATCGGCATGACTATCTGGCTGATGCCCGCGCCCGAGTATTTTCAGTCATTCTTTTTTCAATGCGACCGCGAAGACGGGCTGGCGCCCATCGTGGACGCCCTCCGTCCCCTTCGGATGGATGGCACTCTCCGCAGCGCCGTCCATATCGGCAATGACTATAAAGTGCTGGCCGGCATCTGTCAGTTCCCGTGGGAGGAAGAGCTGCCGCTTAGTCCCGAACGGATGAAGGTCCAGCGGGCGAAAGCGAAGTTCGCCCGCTGGAGCGGCTCCGGTGCCCTGTACGGCACGCGCAACCAGGTGGCCGAGGCCAGAAAGCTGCTCCGTCGCGCGCTGGCCGGAAAAACGGATAAGCTGCAGTTCCTGGACGATCGCAAGCTTTCCCTCGCATCCCGATTCAAGGGCGTCTATAAGACGCTTTCCGGTCTCGATCTGACCCGCACGCTGCAACTGCTCAGGCCCGTTTACGGACTTCTGAAAGGCATCCCCACCAGAGCGACCCTGGGAAGCACCTACTGGCGCAAGCGCATGGCAGTGCCGGCGGATCCCGATCCCGATCGCGACGGCTGCGGTCTGCTCTGGACGGCTCCGGTGGCCCCCATGGAAGGGCATGCCGCCCGGACTCTCATCGGGATGGCTGAGCGAACGCTTCTGGCCCACGGCTTCGAGCCGCAAATCTCCCTGACGCTGCTCACCGAACGCTCTCTGGCATGCGTGATCTCCATCACGTACGATCGCGAGGTTCCCGGCGAAGACGGCAAGGCGATGGCCGCCTATATCGATCTGCAAACCCAACTGGAGCGCGAGGGTTATTATTCCTATCGGCTCGGGATCGCGGGAATGCGAACACTGAACTCCAACCCCGCCTATGGGCAGTTGCTCCGCGATCTCAAGCGCGCACTGGACCCCGGAAACGTGATCGCTCCGGGGCGCTACATTCCCGGCGAAAACATCGGAGCTGCCCGTGCGTAGTCAGTCGTTTCACCTCGAAGACATTCAGACTCGTGAGTTGGTACGTGGCCTGAATACAGTCAAGCCAGTGATCTTCTGGCTTGATCTTCTCGTCACCGCAAGCATCGGATGGACGGGGTTCGCACTCGCGGTGGCATTGCCCGCGTTCTCACTCGCGATGGTGGGGTCGTTGGCCGTAGCAGTCTTCGCTCTTTATCGCGGCCTCTGCTTTACACACGAGATCAGTCACCAGACTGCCCGCACCCTGCCCTGCTTCGAAACCGTGTGGAATGTTCTGTTCGGTTATCCCATGCTGATGCCGTCCTGCGTATATTCGGGAGTTCATCAGAACCACCACAGCCTGAGCACATACGGCACCAGCCGGGATCCGGAATACATGCCGTTCGCGCGCTCCAGCCTGATGACGGTTCTCTTTTCGATTGAAAGCTTCCTGATTCCTGTGGTGCTGGCAACCCGGTTTCTGCCTCTTTCGCTTGCGGGCATGGTGTGGCGGCCGTTTCAGAACTGGCTCGTTGTGTATTTCTCATCTCTGACGATGAATCTCGCTTACCGCCGGGAGGCCAGCCCTCAGGTGATCGGGAAAGTGCGCCTGCAGAGCGCACACATTCTGCTGCTGTGGACGGGCCTGCTGACGATTGCAGCCGCCGGGTACCTGCCATGGAGCTTCTTCGCTGTGTGGCTTGCTGTTTGTTCTTTGGTGAGCTTTATCAACACTCTGCGGACTTTGGGAGCGCATGCATACGAAAGTTCCGGCGACCCGCTGGACCGGCAGGGCCAACTGCTGGATTCAATCGACACGCCCGGCGCTCTTTGGACGGAACTTTGGGCGCCTGTAGGATTGCGATATCATGCGCTGCACCATTACTTCCCCGGAATCCCGTATCACAACCTTCCGGCGGCGTGGAAGAAGATCTGCCTCGCGATCCCGCCCGACGCCGTGTATCACCAGAGCCGCAGCCAGAGCCTTGCGCATTCTCTGTTTGCGCTCGTCACGAAACGGCGAAAGTTTGCTGAGCCAACCGTTGAACACGCGCTGAAATTGTAGAGTGGTGAGCCGGGCCAGCGGGTCTTAGATGCACTTCGGTATCGTCAGTCCTCCCGTGCCGGGGCACATCCATCCATTCGGAGCGCTTGGCAGGGAACTGATTGCGCGCGGCCACCGCGTGACATTCATCCAAATGGCAGATGTGGAGGCGCAGGCGCGCGCCGAGGGGCTTGAGTTCGCGCGCATTGGCGACTCCGATCACCCAGCGGGTTCTCTTCCCGTGTCCCTCCGGCAACTGGGACGGCTGAAGGGTTTTGCCGCACTGCGGTTTACTATTCAGGCCGTTCGCAAAACCACAGAGATGATTTGCCGTGACGCTCCTGATGTTATCCGCGCGGCGGGCATCGAAGCGTTGCTGGTGGATCAGACCGAGCCTGCAGGCGGCAGCGTGGCGGAGCACCTGGGCCTGCCTTTTGTCACGATCTGCAATGCGCTCCTGCTGAATCGGGAGCCGAGCGTCCCGCCAGCGTTCTCAGACTGGGCCTGGGGGGAGCAAAGCTGGAAGAAGGTCAGGAATTCGCTGGGGTACGCTGTTTCAGACAGGATGCTCTCACCTGTAACGAAAATTGTGGCGAAGTATCGCCTGGAATGGGGCCTTAGCCCCCACGTCGACGCCGAGGATTCCTTCTCTCCGCTCGCGCAAATCAGCCAGCAGCCCGCGGCGTTCGACTATCCGCGCCACAAACTTCCTTCCATGTTCCACTACGTGGGGCCGCTGCGAAGGTCTTCCCCGCAGGAAATTCCGTTTCCGTGGAATAAGCTGGATGGTCGACCCCTGATCTACGCCTCTCTCGGCACGCTGCAGCAATCGAAGAAAGAGATCTTCCAGCGTTTCGCGGAAGCATGTTCCGGCCTGGACGTACAGCTCGTGCTGACGCATAATCGCAGTCTGGACGAGAGATCTGTCGCGGCACTGGCGGGCGACCCTGTAGTGGTCGACTATGCCCCCCAGCAAGCCGTGCTCTCGCGAGCCGCTGTGACGCTTACACACGCAGGGCTGAACACTGTGCTTGACTCTCTGTCGCACGGCGTTCCGATGGTTGCCGTCCCTATTACTTATGAGCAACCAGCAATTGCGCAACGTCTGCGCTGGACCGGCGCTGGTCGCATTGTTCCTCTTCAGGGCTTATCCGCCAGCAAGCTGCGTGGACATATTCAGGCTGTGCTCAGTGAAAAATCGTATGCGGCGAATGCCAAAAGGCTGGCAGCTTCGATTGCTGATTCAGGTGGAGTTACTAAAGCGGCGGATATTGTAGAGAGTGCCATTGTTTCTTTCCTCGCAACGCGAACTAAGTCACGCCTCTGATCGCGTCCGTGGTCAGAGATCACGATCCGGGTCTCAACAATGCCAGTAAGTGAAAGTCAACGTCTCAGGATGCTTCGTGTCGCCGGTGCGGCCGTGTTCTCGAACGGTTATCCACGGCGAAAAATCGGGAGGCGTTCCCGCTTGAAAAATCTCCAGGGTCTGATCACCGGTTGCGTTTTGGCATCGCTTGGATAATATCTGCCGCGCGATTCAGGCCGCCCGCCTGCCTGCTCGCCACCTGCATACATTGCGCGCGTGTCCTGTAGCTGTTGTCAGGCGCGAGAAGCCGTTGAAGCGCAGTTCGCAGCCGTTCAGGGGTTAGCTGTCGGGGGGGAATCACGATGCCCGCGCCTGTTCTCGCAAGCCGTGCACCGATGGCTGGCTGATCGTGCGACAGCGGAATTGCAATCATGGGCACGCCAAAATACAGCGACTGCTGCGTCGTATTCATTCCTGCGTGAGTGATGGTAACCGTGGCGCGGGATAGTAACTCGATCTGCGGAGCGTAATTCACCACCAGCGGACGGCCCGGCAGTTCTGGAATGCTTGTTCTTTCGAGAGTGCCGAGCGACAAAACCAGTTGGGCGTCCAGACCAGCACAGGCCTCGGCCATCATTCGGAAATAATGGCTGTCTTTGCTTTGCAGTGTTCCTAACGAGCCGTAAATCAACGGGCGCCCATTGAGCTTTTCGAAAGGGA
>JAUZEU010000222.1 GCA_030838885.1 Bryobacterales bacterium
GGGAGATGCGCTTCTACTGCATAAGCGACGAGAACTGCGTGACCCGCATCCAGGTGGACGCACTCAAGTGCGAGTTCATGGCCCTGCTGCAGGACCAGGTCCAACAGGCGGACGGCGTCGGCATCAAGGTCTCCCGCATGCCCGCTGCAGTTGCCGGAAGCAGGTCATGAAACAAAAGCGAAGACTATCTACCATCGAGCATATCGTCGAGGCCAATATTCTCTGCTTCGTCAGGCTGGAGGGTAGCTTTCACGTGGATCAGCTGCGCTCGGCGCTCTCGCGCGTGCAGCGCAAGCATCCTGCACTGCGTGCGCTGATTCGTGAGGAACCGGACGGCCTGTACTATGAAGCGGACAGTGCGCCGGAGATTCCGCTGCGGATCGTCCCGCGCGTGACGGTAGAGGACTACCGACGCGAGTGCCAGGCTGAGCTGACTACCGACTTTGTATATGACCAGCCGCAGCTGCGCGCGGTCTGGTTGCGATCAGAGGTTACTGAGAGCGATGAGAGCGATCTGCTGCTCACAACCTCGCACAGCATCTGCGATGCCATGAGCATATTCACCATCGTCAGAGAGGTATTGCGGTCGCTCCACACCAACGAGGAACTGATCCCCTGCGAGCCGATCACGGAGCGGGACATTATCGGCAATTATCAGCCCCCGCAGCCGTGGAAGCGCAAGCTGGCCGCAGGCCTCATCAATGGACTGCTGCGGCTGGTTCCGAGCTCGCGCCAAGCGCCGGAGAATAGCGAACACTGTCTGGAATGGAGAGCCGACCGGGAACTCTCGAGCGCGGTGAAGCAGCGCTGCAAGGCGGAAGGCGTCTCTGTTCATGCCCTCCTGGTGGTGGCGTTGGACCGGGCTCTGTTAGCCGTGTTCGGAAAAGAGAAGCTTCCCACGTGGATCGACAATCAGATCGATCCACGTCGAGGGCGTTTGGCGGTTCTGAAAAGCGACACGGTGTTTTTTGGCGGCGGAAGCTTCAAGGTGCGCGCCGGAAAGTCGCCGGAGGTGGAGTTCTGGGCGAGAACGCGTGCGATCAACAAAGACATGGGCAAACAGATCGAGCAGGAAATACTCGGCATTCCCAGTCGCTTCCATTTCTTCGAAATGCTCCGCACGCCGACGAGCGGGCAGGTCCTGTCGATCGTCCGGATGAATAATGCGTTGAGAATGAACGGCCGGATGAATTGCTTCCCCCTATCCAACCTCGGCAACGTTGTGGCCCTCGACAACGACGCCCCGTTTCGGCTGAAAGATCTGCGCCTGTACGTGCATTCCTTCAAAGCCAGGGCGGTCGGCCTGGTTACTTATACGCTCAACGGGGAGATGCGCTTCTACTGCATAAGCGACGAGAACTGTATGAGCCGCAGCCAGGTGGATACGCTCAGGCGCGAGTTCATGGTCCTGCTGGAGCACCAGGTCATACAGCCGGACGACGTTGCCAGCGAGGTCCCCGGATGCTTAGTGCAATCGCTGAATAATCCAATCACAACCGAAAGAAGGCATCTATGAGTCCAGGTCGGCACGCCAAAACATTATTTCAGGGTTTGACTCTCTTCGCATGGTGGTTCATCTCTCTCTTCGGCAGTGCCGGACAACTTACATGGAACCGCGGCTGGATCTGTACTGTTCTCTATCTTGGCGGTTTGCATACGAGAAGAGCAGTGCTGAAGAAATTCAATCCAGGCTTACTGGCGCAGCGTGAAACAGCGATACGCAGGGACACGAAACCATTTGACAAGATTTTCCTGCGCATCCTGTTATCGCTGACCATCGTTCAACCTGTCATTGCCGGTCTGGACGCGGTGAGATTCAGCTGGGCTCCTCTGCCGTTTTGGACAGTGTATCCGGGAATCGGCCTCTTCATTGTCTCCGCGACGTGGATCACCTGGGTGCTGGTTAAGAATCCTCATGCGGAGAGCAGCGTACGAATTCAAGAAGATCGTGGTCATACCGTCATTGCTTCCGGGCCCTATCGTTTCGTACGACACCCGATGTATGTGGGATTAATCCAGTTACATCAAGCTATCGCACTCATCCTGGGTTCGGGGTGGACTTTGGCTTTAGCCGGACTGATTACAATTCTGTTAATGGTTCGCACTGCCCTGGAGGACCAGACACTTCGCCAGGAACTACCGGGATACGAGCAATACACCACAATTACGCGCTATCGGCTGATGCCGGGGATCTGGTGAGCCCTCAAGCGAGTTCGCGGCGGGCAGCGTCACCCAGTTCACGAGCCCTGGCGGGCAGCAGGAGAGCTGACCTGGTGGCCCGCAAAGTTCCTCAATAATCTCTTGTTACATCACAGAGTTATGCTGGCCGCCTCCAGCCGTGGTATTCGACTCCGGACAAAGATCAAGTCGCGTCTGCAAGGCGGTCAGCAATTCGGAGTTTAGGTAACGCGTGTCCTGTGCCGCGTTCCTGCTAATACGTTCCTACTGTTGTGCGTCGCACGAGGGGGCAAGCGCCTTTGCGGATTGAGGGATGAAAGCCTTCTCTCCGCCCTGTGAGGTTACCCTGCCCTGTAATTGCACGGTCTTATTCAGGAACTGATCGATTGCGTTCGTCGCTGAGAAATTCAGCTTTTCACCGGATTTCTTGTCGGTGATCATGTATGTGTGCTCGGCACTACCTTTGACGAGACAGCCGACGACTGTCACAGGCTGAGCATCGCTCGAATCGTTTGCGGGTGGCTCCGCCTGTTGAGGCTGCGGGACCCCTTGTTGGGGATGTGAGGGAACGGGTGACTGAGCTGGATTCTGTGCATAGACACCGACCCCCGACCCAAGGCAAGCTGACAATGTTGCAAGTAGTAAAGCCTTTTTCATTACGCCTCCGCCCGCTAATACTGCAACAACTCGGCCACATTCAAAGGGTAAGTTGAGGGGGTAAGTTGTCTGACCTGATAAGCTGTGCGAGTTCGTACCGGAACTACTTCAGATCTGCATCCTGACGAATCGGTGGAATACCGTTGGCATATTGACGGCGGAAGGTAAGATGAAGCCGCGGATGAGTATGCCACTTAATACCGATTGCCAGTGGGCATCTCGTCGGATTCCAGTAACGTTTACCGGGTATAGCAGAAAGCCCGGAAATCGATACGTTTCATCTACGGCACTATCACGTGCGCGACCTGCCAAGCGTAATCGTTGCCGCGAATGTAATGGTGGTCTCAGGCGCCCTGACCTTCGAATGGGAGGCAGCCGACAAACGCTCGCCACCAGGGTTCGCGCTCATGCCCAGCACGGTGCACCCAGGACTGATCAGGAACCCATAGAACCTCAGAATTCAATCAGCGGGTGCATTCGCGTGCGTCTGATCGAGAATAGGCGAGACGAGCGTCGTAATAATTCCCACGATCTCCTCCGCCTCACCGGTTTGGTGTTCGTACCCATTCCTGAGCCTCGCCATAGATTGCCCAGCTTATAGTCGTGGCAATCATCTCCGGAAAAACCGGAGTTGGCGATGGATGCTGCCGCAGCCCGTCCAGGATCATCCGGCGGATAACCGCTTTCACTGCGGATTGGAGATACGGCTCCATCTGCCCCTGGCGGTCTGAATCCATCCCACACGTTCCGCCCAGATAATCGCAGACACAGGACACGATCGCCTTCAGGGCTGAGGAACAGGTCGCGTCGAAGCTGACATCGCGCTCGGTCAGCAGTTCCTGGAAGCGGCTTCCGGCCACGCACTCCAGCAGGGAGAATTATCCGTGTAGTGGTCATAGCAGGTCACCCGGTTTACCGTTGCAATTTCGGCAATATCCTGGACCGAAATTCTCTCGAAGTCCTCCTTCTCCAACAGCTTCTCCAACGCCTGCTGCAGCAATAGTCGCGTGCGGCGGATACACGGATTAATCTCCTGCATACTTTCGGCCGCGATTGTTCCCCCTCCGTGCCTACAGATTACAACCCCCTCATAAGCTACACCTGTTGTTTTTTTATGAGGCGACAATGGTCGCTTAAGCATCATTCGTAGTCGAAGCAATAATGTCCGGTCTTCTTCATATCGATTCCAGCCGATCGGCGATGCATCCGTCACCCGCCGCCTTTCGGCCGAGTTCGTTCAGAATTGGAAACAAGCGAATCCCAGAGGTGAGGTCATCATCCGCGACCTCACCCGTACAAGGTTCCCCGGCATCGACGCTCACTGGCTCGGCGCCGTCTTCGCTCTTCCGGACACTCTGAAGCGCGTCCAGCGCGAGCTTGTCGCCCTATCCGATACACTCATCGCCGAGTTGGAAGGGCTGATGAGTCGGTTTTTCGGCGTTCCGATGCACAACTTTACGGTGCCCAGCGTGTTCCGGCTCTGGCTGGACCAGGTCGTGCGCGCCGGAAAGACTTTCACCTATGTCAACGGCGTGCCCGTCGGATTGCTGAAAAACAAAAAAGCACACTTCATGACTGCATCAGGAGGTGTATATGACCTCGGATCCCCAAACAGCCCCGCTCGACTTCGTACATCCTTATCTGCGCACTATCTTCGGCTTCATGGGAGTCACCGATGCCACGTTCCACAGCGCTGGCGGCGCCGCTGTGCTTAACTTCGGCAAGATTGATCGCGAGGCTTTCCTGCAGCCGCACATCGATTCCATCCGGGCCTACTTCCAGCAAGCCTGATTCGAAGGCTGGTACTAACGCAAAAGGAGAACTATATGAAAGTCGTTTCGACCATTGCCCGCTTATTGCTGGCCCTGATATTTACCGTCTTCGGCCTGAATGGCTTTCTGAACTTCATCCCGGCCACGCCGATGCGGCCGCTCGCTGTTCAGTTTGTGAGTGCCCTCGTGCAATCGCATTACATGATTGTGGTCTTTATGGCTGAAATCGTTTGTGGCTTGTTGCTTCTGGCCAATCGGTACGTGCCGTTGGCGCTGGCGATGCTGGCTCCCGTTATTGCCAATATCGTGCTGTTTCATCTCTTGATGGCGCCTGCCGGCTTACGTGTGGCCATTTTCGTCTCTTTTTTATGGATGGTGCTGGCATATAACGTCCGTTTTGCCTTTTCGGGATTATTCGTCCGTGATTCGGCGGCCGTTTTGAGCTGACTCAGAGCGGTGGGGGCGGGTTGCCCGGGCAACTGCGCCGCGGGGTCGTATACAAATGCTCCGACTGGAGCGTGTTAGCTGACCGTGGTACCCCTCGGTCGTTGCCCGGCGTTTATAGAAGATACTCCGCTCAAAGGTATGGTCGATTTGACGCTCCTGCTCCAACCCCGCAGCCCGGACGACTTGAATCGGCCTTCCCGCACGAGACAAGAGCGCAATGGATAGGCTGCCGCACCTTCGTCGGTGCCTCATTGTTTTCTCGGCCAACCGGGAGCGAATATCACTGTGGTCGCGTAGTAACCGGGAATCTATTCCCTGTCTGCCTTCAACAGAAGTTCCTCGACTACGGAGGAGTTGAGACGGTGTTGAGTGTAGGTGGAACGTGTC
>JAUZEU010000227.1 GCA_030838885.1 Bryobacterales bacterium
AGGGCGGATAAGACGCACGGCGAGACCCGCATACTGCGCGATATAGCCAAACACAAGCATGGCCGGTGAACCATAGAAGGCATTCAGCACTCCGCGGTTCCACAGGTGAATTAACCCAATACCCAGAACGGTGGGGGGCAGCGCGAAAAGGAACAGTGACGCGAACCCGACTGCCGGTCCAGAGGACAACGCACGCCTCTGCACGCCCCAGGCCAGCACGAAGCCCAGTATGGTGAGCGCTCCGGCAGAAACGCCCGAATACAGCAGACCGCGGAACAAGCTAAACCGCGATTCAGAGTATGCGCGGCCGATGTCGGTTATTTGAGCGCCGGAGAGCAGAATCGCAAGAGGCGCAAGAACAGCGCCGCAGACGAAGGTCCCGGCGGCAACAAAGGCGGGCCAGCGGTAACGCCCCAGGGGGAAAGATAAATTGTTCGCGCCTGACGCCCGGGAAGGCGCCTGATCGCCTTTCACGTACCGTGCCTCAATTGCAATGATCACGAGCACCACCATCGCCATTGGCGCAGCCGCGGCGGTGGCGGCCGCGAAATCGTATGAAGCCGAAAAACGGGTAAAGCTAAGCACGGGGAAAGTATCGTACCGGAGATATTGCGGCACGGTGAATTCACCCGCTGCCATTACGAAGGCCAGTATGCCGCCGAACAGAATGCCCGGAACCGCAAGGGGGAGCGAGATTCGCCGCAGTACCAGGGCCCAGTCTCCGGCAAGGCGGCCCGCTTCTTCGAGACGGGCCGGAACGGCTTTCAGACTGACTATCGTGAGCAGCATCGGGACCGGCGCGAACGTAAGAGTCAATACCCAAAGGCAGCCTGGCAACCCGACGAAGAGTGCCGATGCCGATTCGCCGAATGACGCGCCCGCCACATGAGACAGCGCTCCCGTCCTGCCGAAGACCCGGAACCACGATATTGCGACAACGTAAGGGGGAAGAAGCAGTGGCAGCGTGAACAACGCCGCCAGGGGAACCCGAAGAGGCAGATCGGTCTTACCGAAGAGCAAGCCGAGCGGCATTCCCAGTGCCATAGAAAACAGGGACGTCAGAGATGCAAGTAAGAGAGTCTTCACCATCAACCGCCATGCGGAGGTGTGCCCGGCTAGCTCCCGGTAGTGAACCAGGCTGAGCGACCCTCCTGACGAGATGCTTTCGACGAGCATCAGCGCAACCGGCAGGAGTCCAATGAACACGAGGGCACCCACCGCCACCCAGAGCGCGAGGCGCCCGGACACTACTGGCCGGCCCACTGCTTAAGCGCCGGCTGAAGTTCCCGCATTTTTGCCGCGACCTTCCGGTAATCCACTTTCATGGTTTTAATCGCTTCCAGTGGCTTGAGCTCAGCCGGGACGGCTACACCGGGGTGAAGCGGAATCTGCGCGCAATCAGCGAACGCAAGTTTGCGCTCCGTCTCTTTACTCAGGAGGTAGTCGATCAGGCGCCGGGCCGTTTCCGGGTGTGGCGCACTGGCGATCATCATCACCGCATTCGGCAGAATCAGCATGCCGATTTGGGAGTCTCCCTGATCGGGGAGGACCATCGTGACGGGCTTGCCCTGACGGATCCGGCTCACCGCGTCATCGGTGTCGGCGAGGCCAAAAGCGAATTCCCCGGATGCCACCATGTCGGCAGTTTCTCCATTACCCGTTGAGAGCCTCACTCCGTTGCTCTTGAGCCCGTTGAGAAACTGGTTGCCTTTCTCGTCGCCCCACGCGGCGAAGAGAGCGGAGATGTACGCGGTGGTAGTTCCAAACAGGGGGTTCGCAATCACGCCGCGACCCTTGAAACGGGAATCCGTGTAGGTGAGGACCGAATCGGGAACCGACGGGAGGTGCTGGTTCCTGTTGACGATCATGACTCGTCCGCGGGCCGAGAAGCCGGTCCAGTGACCATCCGGATCTTTGAAATCGGCGGGAATGCCGGTCGCAGCCTCAGATACGTACGGAGCTGTGATGCCCTGCTGCTTCAAAGCCTCCGCGCGAATCGGCTCATTGGCCCAGTAAACGTCGGCCTGGGCGTTTTGTTTCTCCGCAATAAGGCGGTTCACGACGCCCGTGCTCTTTGCCTCTTCCGTGTCATATACCGCGCGCACGGTAATCCCGCTGTCACGTTCGAAATCCTTTAGAACCGGTTCGGAGAAGACTTGGTCCTCGCTGACATAAACCGTCACCGTTTTGGAGGATCCGCCTCCGCATGCTGCCGAACAGAGCGCAATCGCCGCAGTCACCGCGCGGTAAAGGTGAAATCGTCGAAATAGGTTACGCTGTCCGCCTTGGTCCATAGCCCTATCCTTCCCGCCGCGGAAAAGGCAGCGTCCTCTACAACAAACAGTTTTCGATTATTGAAATATACTGCCGCGACCGACCCGTCAAACACGACTTTCAGCTCGCTCCACGCTCTCTTCGGAACTGGCTGTTTGACTCCGTAACTCCGCGACGGCATGCCGCGTGGCGCGAGTGATGTCCGCTCGCCGCCCTGAACCTTATAGAGCACCACGTTGTTCTCAAGCGCGTTCGCCCGGACGATGTAGTAGTTGTCCCGATCCAGGTATCTCCAGACGATACCAGCGGCCTGATCCACCGTGCCCGATACAGGTTTGAAGCGTACGCTGACCTCACCGTCTTTGAAACTGACTCCGCGATAGACAGCAAGAGGAAATCGACCCGCGGTCCGGTCTGACGAAACCTGTGCCAGTACGTTAGGCGTGCTTGGCGCAGTTTCATCGACCATGATCTGCCAATTCGGCGCCCCGCCGGTCTTTGTCATGGCCGACTCCCACTTCGGTGCTAACAATCCGACGCGGTCGCGATCGAAGTTCACGACACGCTTGTTGTCCGAGCCGCTGGCGTGCGCGCTAAAAGACAGGAAAATGACCAGCAGGTAAATCATTTTGCCGCCCGCACGCGCCGTTGGCATTCCGCATACAGGGCGTCATACATCGGGAACTCACGTTTCAGAAGTTCCTGATCCGTAAAGCCAAGAGTGCTGAAGCCGTGCGCGATCCACCTGAGACCTTCACCGGCAGCGTGAGGCTGGCCGGGGCTGGAGTCGGCTGCACGAACGATCTCCGCGAGCAGCCTTAGGGCCGGGTCGTGGAGCCCAAAGCGGTCGAGGAAGGCGTCGAATGAAACTGACTCGCCATGGTGCCCGAGATCGCAGCCGGACACGTCAAAAACCGTTCCGTCAGTGATTGCCGACCAGTCCGTGTCCTTCGGCAGAAACACAAAGGCCGGGTCCGAATCGATGAATCGCCGGATGAGCCATGGACAGGCGACCCGGTCGACTTTCGCCTTCTCTCGCGTAACCCACTTCAACGCAGACCCCTTTCACTGACCGCCGGCGCTGGCCAGGCTTGTCAGTAGTTCCTGCACCCTTTGTACGATGGCGGTTCTGGCCGCCGGATAGCCATCGGTAATCTGCGGTACAGTCCAGGCTTCGGGCGTGACATCTTTCACGGCAGCGCTGGCAGGCAAATCGCACGAAAGCGTGATTACGCGCTCCGCTCCCCGGACATCCGAAACGCCGACGGCTTGCGGCTTCCATTCCGAAACGTTCATACCTTCGGCAGTCAGAACACCTTGAATGTTCGCCGGGATTGCGTCATCAGGGTGGACACCGCGTGCGACCGCCCGCCAGGGCAGATTCTGTTCCGCGGCGAGCTTATTGAAGTTGGCTGCCGCGATTACGCTTTTCGCCGCCCCATGCTCGCACACGAACACAATAGGCCGGATCGGAGTTACCTGGGCATGACTTGGCTGCTTTCCCGTTTGATCGAGCGCCGCCCTGAATCCCGCTGCAAGCGTGGACGCCTTGCCCTTTCCCCAATAATGGAGGAAGTAAATGGTGGGGTCGGAGCCGGTCATATGGTTGTGAATGGCAACGACGCTGACACCGTTCTTCCGCAACGCCTTCAGCACGGGCTGAACTTCGCTTTCGAGCATCGCCACATCTCCCGCGATCGCTGCATTCGCATCGGTTCCGGTGAAGGCAGCCCATGTGTTCAGGCCCATCCGCGCGTTGATGGGAGCGCCCATCTCCTTTACGCTAACGTCCTCACGCCCCACCGTTATTTTGTAAACACTGCCGTTTGTCTCACCCTCGTGCCCGACGATCTTCGCGATTGCCGCAGAATCGATTTGCAGTGCGGCCGGGGCGGCCGCGGTTGCCGGAGCGGGGCTGCCCATCAATGCCAGTGCAGGCTTCAGCTTCCGGGCAAGTTCCTGGGCATCGCCATGACCATGTACGTGCATGTAGAAAATACGAGGCGTCTCGAAAAAGAAGTGATTATGAAGCGCGGTTACTTCGAGGCCATTGTCCAGCAGCGCCGACATGACGGGATTCACTTCACTCTCAAGCAAAACAAGGTCGCCCATCATGACCTGCATGCCGCCTTGCCCTCTCGTCATTGCGACCCACCCGCCGAAGCCGAACGGAGTGGATGTGGCGACGCCGTCCACTGTAACTTTCAAATCGCTCCGGGGGATGTTCACCTTCAGGACGTTGTCTTTGAAATCACCTTTTTTATCGAGCGCTTTCAGGACCGCTGCGTATTGCGGAGGCAAGTCCTGAGCCAGTGCTGCGGCGGTGCACAGTGATGCTGCCAGAAATGCGGTTATGAGTTTACGTTGCATAATTGAACTCCTACTGAACCGGCGAAACGGTCAAATCGTCAAAAGCGATCACGCTGTCGGCCTTCGTCCACAGGCCAACCTTCCCCGAGGCATACGTCTTGTCGGAAGCTGAGATGACCTGCTTGCCGTCAAAGTAGCAGGTGATCCGGTCACCTTTCGCTACGGCTCTAAGTGTATGCCACGTCCCGGATGTCACTTTGGTGTTGACAGCGGCGAACTGAAGGCGGTTTCCGTTCACCATCTTGTACAGACGAACGTTGTTCTCAAGCGCGTTGGCACGCATGACGTAATAGCTTTTCGGATCGCGGAAGCGAAACACCAGGCCAATCCCCTGGTCTACTTTGCCTGATATGGCTTTGCCACGGATTGAAACGTCAAGGTCGCCATACTCTTCCTGATCTTTTATCAGAATGGGGAAGCGTGTATCGGTCGCGTCAGCATCGGTTTGAACGACGACCTGCTTAGCGCCCGGCGCGTCTTCCATGCTCCTGACCATCCACTTACCTGGTGGACCGCCGCCGCTCGCATACGACGTCCAGCCGGACGGAGCGTTGCCAATCTCATCTCCGTGGAAGTCAGCAGTGATCTTTTGCTGGGCCGTCGCGGCCAGCGCGCAGAGGGCAAGTATTCCGGCCTGGATTTTCATACAGCTGCATTGTGGCAGCGCAATCTGAAGATTTCGTGTAAGCGATACCCAGGCTGAGCCGCTTCGCGAAGCGCCCCGCGCCTCCGGTTTCAGCCGGTTTTCAGACGAGCGTGCGACATTTGCATTAGGTCCCGAGTGCGTGTACGTCGCCACATTCTCAACTTGAAGCACAACAAAGTCTCGCGCTGTGCGCTGTCCAGGCTGCTGGCTTCAAGCCTCGTTTCGCTTTACATTTTGAT
>JAUZEU010000409.1 GCA_030838885.1 Bryobacterales bacterium
CCGGGGAAAGAGAGTGCGGGGCGTGTCATGCCAGTTCGCGTAGCAGCTTAGAATTAAAGGGTAAACTCAATTTGCCTTTAGATAAATTATTGGGGGGCATCTCCCGTTTCCAAAAGCATGTTTACCCGAAGCACCAGGAGCTGTTTGAGAAGTTAGCTTTGGGGCAGCGGCCGGACGCGTTGTTCATTACCTGTGCGGATTCCCGGATCGACCCCTCTCTGCTGACGCAAACGAAGCCCGGTGAGTTGTTTATCTGCCGGGTGATTGGGAACATTGTGCCGCCTTATCCGGACGCGATCGGAGGCGTTTCAGCCACGGTGGAGTATGCGGTGGGCGTGCTGCGGGTGGGCGCCGTGGTTGTGTGCGGCCACACGGATTGCGGGGTGATGAAGGGCGCGCTCAATCCGGCCGCGCTTGATGAGTATCCCAACGTTTCAAACTGGCTGCGATATGCGAATGTGGAGCACAGGGATGCCGAGCCCAGCCCGGAATTTCTGCTGGAGCTCACCGAGCGAAACGTAGTAGCACAGCTGGAACATTTGCGCTCGCATCCGGCGGTGGCAGCACGGCTGGAAGAGGGAGACCTGGCGCTGCACGGGTGGGTGTATCACATTGGTCCAGGGACGGTGACTTCGTATGACGAAGAGACTGGGGCTTTTGTTGCGCCGGTGATGACGCGGTAAGGCGAAACAAAGGCGAAGACTGGCAAGGGAGTTGCAGTGGTTTGGGCGACATGCCAATTCAAGACTTAAAATCCGAACCAATGATGGCGCACCTGATGGGAACACTTGATGGAGGCCACAGTATTGGCCATTATGGGCAGTTAGTATTTGCAATGGTGGCACGGCATTTCATAGACCGGGATGAGTTAATTTCGTACCTGGTAAAAGATCCCGACATGGATGAAGCGCACGCGGAGTCGCTGGTGCAGCAGGTGGAATCGCGCGGGTACAATCCGCCAAAGCGCGAGCGGATTCTGGAGTGGATGGAAAAGCAGGATTTTCCGATTTGCCCCAATCCGCAGGATCCGGGCCAGTGTAATGTTTATCGAAATCTCGATTTTCCGAAGGATGTCTATGACAGGATTTCGGAATTTTATGGTGGAGCTAAAGCGGCTTAGTGCTCGCCATGCGGCGTAATGGCCAGGCCGTTCGCATCACGGATTGTCGGAATCGGGTCTGCGCTGAAACTGGCGAGATCGAGCCGTACGACCCCGCCGTTGCGGGGTTTCGTGGCTGAGCCGAACATACCGGCGGGTACTTTGACGTTAGAAACCCATGCCTGTTTGCCGTCCGGCTCCACGATCAGCAGAAGAGGGCTGCCGGTTTCGATCCGGTGCGCAACAGCGCCGGTGAAGGCGTCGATAACCAGGACTACACCGTCCAGAACGGCGGGAGCAAGGATCCAGCGCCCATCGGGAGTCGCTGCGGGATAAAAAATCTGACCGACGCCCAGCTTTTGTATTCGCTTCACCACTGAAAGCGAGGTGGGATCGAGAAGCACAAGCTCATCTTTACCGGATGCGATCAGCAGCGAGTGGCTGGACGTCCAGGCGAGGCCGCGAGGCGATCCGGTTTCGACGCGTGCGGTCACCGCTCCGGAGGCAGGGTCTATACGGCAGACTTCACCGCTCATTGTGAAAGCGAAGACAGAAGATCCGTCAGCATTGAACAGAAAGTTGTGAACGCCTTTCGGGAGTGGGAAAGTGCGAAGTACCGATCCCGAGTTTGCGTCAAAGACGACCATGCCGCCTTTGCCCTCCTCAGCGTTGGTAAACAGCTCGCGGTATTCGGGCGGCCGAAGTTTTAAACCGTGTGGAGCGGTGAAGTCCGCAGGAAGCGTAAATCGGGTGCGCTCGACCCGGCGATCGACATCCAGTACCGAGATCGTCGTGCCCGGCGTGCCTTCCTTGTAGTTGACTTCCAGAAGGCCAAAGTTGGATACATAAGCGGTGCGGCCGTCCGGTGTTAATTCAATTTCGTGCGGTTTGCTGCCGACCTGAATTACCTTCCGATCTATTGGATCGTCAGCCGAAAACAGGACCAGCTGGTCCAGGCCTTCCTGTACAACCAGAACGGTTTGGGCGCAGAGAGGAAGCGACATAACACAGGCGAGCGAGACATAAAGTGCGCGCATCGTTCTTCTGTTATAACGCGCCGGACCGCGTATTCCTTTAGCGTGGCAGCTGGGCCTTGGCGCGCTGGAAGTCGCCTGTCTGATAGCCGTACTGACGTTGCGGCAGCGTTCGCATTTCGGCTTCGATAGCGTGAATGCGATTGCCGGGGTTCGGATGATCGGAGAGCAACTCCGGCCGGCCGGAGCCGGCCTGCGATTCTAACTTTTCGAAGAGGTGCGCCATCTCGAGGGGGTCGTAGCCTGCGGCAGCCATCAGATGGGTGCCGAGCGCGTCGGCTTCGGTTTCGGCGGAGCGGGAGAACTTCAGCAGAACGGAATTCGCGCCGAGCCCTATACCTAACTGCGCGAGACGCCCCAGCATGCCACCGCCCGAACCCGCAAGGTTGCCGGCCAGCGCCGCGGGGAGCGAGATGAATTGCTGTTTGGTCGCTTCATGGGTGCCGTGGCGCAGGATGACATGAGACATCTCGTGGGCCATGACCCCGGCCAGTTCGCCTTCCGTGCCTACGATTTTGAGCAGCCCGGTGTAGATGAACATGGGTCCACCGGGGAGGGCGAAGGCGTTGACCTGCGGGTCATTCAGAACAGTGAACTGGAACTGAAAGCCGCTGTCGCGCGCTTCGGGCTGTTGCGCCAGGCGCTGGCCAACACGATTCACATAGTCCTGCAAAAACTGGTTCTTAACGGGCTGACTCTTTTCGGTGACTTGTTTGGCGGCCTCCTGCCCGAGCTGCACATCCTGTTGCGGGGAGAACAGATTGAAGCCGGGGCGGAGGGGCTCACCGGGATTTCTGGCGGCTGATACCGGCAGCAGCGAAGCGGAAATCAGCAGGGTTGCGAAAAGCAGGGCTCTCATACGGTTCACTTTTCTCCATTTCTATTCTCACGCAATTTGTGGCTGGAGCTCACGGAGCCGGCGTTCCAGAAAGCGGCGCTC
>JAUZEU010000423.1 GCA_030838885.1 Bryobacterales bacterium
CAGCGCCGCTCCCTGCCGCTTCCCATGATGGCCTCGTTCGATGCGATTCCGTTCAGCGAATCCTGCGAACGGCGCAGCATAACCACCACGCCTCTCCAGGCGCTATCGATGATGAATGGCGATCTCACGAATGAGGAATCGGTGCATCTGGCGAAGCGCGTCGTGACCGAAGCAGGTGCGGATCGCGCTGCGGAAATCAGGCGGCTTTATGAGATCGTTCTTAGCAGGCCTCCGAATGACGGAGAAATGAAGAGCTTTCTGGAATTCCGGGGCCCGCTCGACAGTCTCTGCCGGGTCCTGCTCAATTCGAACGAGTTTGTTTACCTGGACTGAAACTATGACACGGCGAGATTTACTGTTCCGCTCGTATCTGGGGCTCGGCGGCCTGGCTGTAATGGATCTGCTTTCGGCGGAAGCTTTGAACGCCTCCGTGAATTCCGGGAGCCCCATGGACCCGAAACCCCAGCACCATCCCGCCAAAGCGAAGAGCTGCATCTTCCTGTTCATGGAAGGCGGCGTCAGCCAGATGGATACGTATGAATACAAGCCTGCGCTTTTGAAATACGCCGGCCAGCAGATGCCGAAAGCCGAGCGGACCACCGGTGAACTGGCGACTTTCTCAGCAGCGCCGAATCGCGTCATTCCGCCTTATTGGGAATTTAAACAGTACGGCCAGTCGGGGCGGCATATTTCAAGCCTTCTGCCGAATATCGCCACCCATGTGGACGATCTCGCTTTCATTCACGGCCTCAAGGTGGACAACAACAATCATGGCCCGGCCGTCTATCACACTCTCACGGGCAATATCATTCCGGGAGGGGCGTCCATAGGGGCTTGGGTAACCTACGGCCTGGGCAGCGAAAACAAAGACTTGCCCGGCTTTATTGTCATGGGCGACCGGCGTGGCGCAACCATCGGCGGCGCGGGGGTGTGGGGTTCCGGATATCTGCCGGCGGCTTACCAGGGAACCCTGTTTCGCAATGGCTCCGCGCCCATTGTGGATCTGAATCGTCGCTCCGATGTACATGCCGGCACCCAGCGCGCGGAACTCGACCTGTTGAAGTGGGTAAATGAGCGTCACGCCGCGGAGCGTTCGAATACCGGCGAGCTCGAGGCCAGAATTGCGTCGTATGAACTCGCTTTCCGTATGCAGACTCAGGCGCCTGAACTGGTGGATCTTTCGAAGGAATCGGACGCGACACAGAAGCTGTACGGCCTGGATGATGCTGTAACCGAACCCTTCGGAAGACAATGCCTGCTGGCCCGCCGCGCCGTGGAACGCGGGGTGCGCATCGTCAAACTTCTGCATGGCGCCGGCGGTGACAGATGGGATGACCACGGTGCAATCCAGGAGCGGCTCCCGGTCCATTGCCAGGAAGTCGACAAGCCGATTGCCGGGCTCCTCTCAGATCTGAAATCGCGGGGTCTGCTGGATTCCACGCTGGTGGTCTGGGTGTCGGAAATGGGACGCACGCCCTTTGACAACAATCTGACGACTGATAAGCCGGGGCGGGACCACAATCAGTACGGGCTCGTCTCCTGGCTGGCAGGCGGAGGCGTGAAGGCTGGCGCGACATTCGGCGCTACGGATGACTTCTCGGTCCGCGCGGCCAATGAAGAAATCCCGCTGCGTGATTTCCACGCCACGCTGCTCTGGCTCCTCGGGCTTGACCAGAACCGCTTGACCTATCTGAATGCGGGGCGTTATAAGAAGCTGACAGATATCGGTGGCCGGGTAATTCAGGAAATCATCGCGTAGTGTAGGGAGACAAAATGGATCGCAGAATGTTCTTGCGCCTGAGCGGGCTCTCCGCGGCCGGCTTTGCCGCAGCCGTTCCGGCATTGCCGTTTCAGAACGAAAAGAGTGGCCTGAAGATAACGGGCATACGTCTGGTGAACCCAAAACCGAAGCACCCGCTCCCGGCCTACACAGTATCCAAAGACGCCTGGTCTACCGGAGGGGTGGAGGTCGCCAGCCCCATGTCTATCTATCCCGAGTACAAAGCGATGCGGTCGCTTTTCCAGCCGGACGCGGGGAAGCTGCCGGGCTTTACGGTGGAAATCACCACGGACAAGGGCGTCACCGGGTACGGGCAGGGCGGGCCGGCCGGAGGCCAGCTGGTTGAGCAGCATTTCACGAAGTTGCTCATGGGTAAGGATCCATTCGATATCGAGCGCAACTGGGATATTCTTTGGCGCTCCAGCATGTCTTACGATCGCGCGGGCATCGGAATGCACGCGATCAGCGGCATTGATCTGGCTCTCTGGGATCTGGTGGGCAATGCACTGAACATGCCGGTCTACAAGCTGATCGGCGGCAAAACCAAAGAGCGCATTCCGGCATACTGCACGGGTAATGACATCGACCAGCACATTGAATTTGGTTTCAAACGCCTGAAGCTCGCGGTTCCACACGGGCCCGCCGATGGGCAGGAAGGCATGCGGAAGAACGTGGCACTGGCCAGGAGCACGCGCGAGAAGCTGGGGCCCGACGGAGACATCATGCTGGATTGCTGGATGTCATGGAATGAGCGCTATGCCATCGAGATGGCGGATCTGCTGGCGCCATACCGCATTTACTGGATGGAGGAGTGCCTGCCGCCGCACGATTACGAAGGGTTCGGAAGGCTGAACGCCACCATCAAATCTACGCGCATTGCCACCGGCGAGCACGAGTACAATCGCTACGGATACCGGCAACTGCTGGAGCATCGGGCGGCTGCAATCTGGCAAGCTGACATTCATTGGGTGGGCGGGCTGACAGAACTGCGTCGCATAGCCGCGATGGCGTCCGCGTACGATCTTCCTGTAATTCCTCACGTGGGTGGAACCTTCGATGGAGTCCACTTCACCATGGCAACCGTGAACGCACCCTGGTCGGAGATGTTTATGCCGCCTCCTGGCGGTTCGAAAGCAGTCTACGAGCAATGGGCCGAACAGAACAACATTTCGCGCGGACCGGAGGGCATCTATACGCGTCCTTCGGAAAAGCCCGGCTTCGGATGGGACATCACGGTTTAGCAAGCTGTATCAGCCTGTATCGGCGTTGATCCCCTCCATCGGCGTTAGATGGATTTGCTCTGTTTCCGGCGTGATAGCATTGCGGCAGTAATAAGCAGATAGCCCATCGCATTCATGAGGTACAACGATCAGCGGCGCAACTTCTCCCTGTCGCGCGATACGATTGCGAGTAGTCTGGTGCTGCTGGCTGGCATCACAGCACAGGCGGCTACCCCGCAGATGAATTCAAGGCAGACACTCATTGACCAATATTGCGTGTCCTGTCACAACCAGAAATCCAGGATAGCGGGACTCTCCTTAGAGAATTCCCGCGCGGAAAACCCCGCGTCCAATCCGGAACTCTGGGAGAAAGTCGTACATAAAGTCGGTGCCGCGGAAATGCCGCCGGCGGGAGCGCCGCAGCCGGATCAGGGAACTCTGAAATCGTTCACCGCTGCGCTCGTGAGCGATCTGGATGCTGCCGGCCATGCCAGGCCGTACGCGGGCCGTCCCGTCGTACACCGGTTGAATCGCCTCGAATATTCGAATGCCATTCGGGACCTGCTCGCGGTTGAACTTCCGGTCGCCGCGGAACTGCCCCCCGATGGCGTCGCAGCTGGGTTCGACAACATTGGCGATGCACTCTCGATGTCACCTTTACTGCTGGAGCAGTATCTGAAGGTGGCTCGAAAAGTGAGTGAAGTTGCTGTCGGGGTCAGTGATCCGTCACCCGTGACAGAAAACTTCCCGGCCCCCGAAGCGCAGTCGACCTGGCTTGGCGCGGGACTGCCATTCGGAACACGTGGCGGCATTCGCGTTCAGTACTATTTCCCTCACGACGGAGAATACAACCTGCGCGCCTTCATCGGGCGCGATAGTCTCCCGCATCCCGAAGGCGTCCGGTTCTTCCAGACCCGGGTCGATGTAAAAGCCGGCTCGCACGTCGTAATCGTGACCTTTCCGGACGAGTTCGCCGAACGTGAAGGCCCGGTGCCGAACGTGGCAGGAAAGGGAGGTGCCCCGCTTGGTGGACCTCTCGACACACGAGGCTCGGCAATCCATCCCACGATCGAATTCCGCGTGGACGCACGGCGCGTAAAGCTGTTCGAGATCGGCGGAATCAGCGTGGGCGAAGCGGCATTCGCCGGACAGCCCGGTCCGCCTACCCTCGATCGGATCGAGATTTCCGGACCCTGGAACGCCAGAGGAGTAAGTGAGACTCCCAGCCGGCAACGCATCTTCGCGTGCAGGCCGGCGCGTTCGGAAGACGAGGCAGCATGCGCCTCCGGAATACTCACGAATCTGACCAGACTAGCCTTTCGGCACGACGTCACTGCAAACGAAGTTCGGCCTTTCCTGGCGTCTTATAACGCCGCAAGACGAAACAACAGCTTTGACGCATCCATCGCCGCGGCGCTCCGCGATCTGCTGCTGGCGCCCGATTTCCTCTTCCGGCTCGAATTTGATCCCGCCGGAGTTGCACCCGGCACCGCACAGAAGGTATCAGATTGGGAACTGGCCTCCCGCCTCTCGTTCTTTCTCTGGAGCAGCATTCCGGATGATGAGTTGCTGAATGTCGCCCGCAGCGGCAAACTCCGGGACAAGCAGGTGTTGGCGCGCGAGGTGCGCCGGATGCTGAGTGACCGGCGAGCCGTCACGATGGCCGATAATTTTGCAGCACAGTGGCTCGGGCTTCGCAGTCTGGGAGAACTCAAACCGGATCCTAAAATTTATCCTGAATTCGACAGTTCCCTCCTGGCTGACTTCGAAGAAGAGACGCGTCTCTTCGTGCGCAGCATCATTCGCGGAAATCGCAGCGTTCTGGATCTGATCGGAGCGGATTACACATACCTCAACGAGAGACTCGCTCAGAACTACGGGATTCCCGATGTCATCGGACCCGGTTTTCGCCGCGTTTCAGTCACGGGCAAACCCGAGCGCGGGGGCCTGTTGGGCCAGGGCAGCATCCTCCTGCTGACTTCCCACACCACGAAGACGTCCCCGGTGCTCCGGGGCAAGTGGATCCTCGACAATCTGCTGAATTCTCCCCCGCCGCCTCCTCCTCCAGGCATACCGCCGCTCGATGAAAGCCCGGCAGACGGCCGGAAGCTCACCACCCGTCAACAGGTGGAGCGGCATAGAAATAGTGCAACCTGTGCTTCGTGCCATTCGCGGATGGACCCGTTGGGATTTTCCCTGGAAAGTTTCGATGTGATCGGCAGATGGCGGACCCGGGATGAAGGCGGCGAGATCGATGCTTCCGGCAAATTGCCTGGTGGGCAGACATTCACTGGCCCGCAGGGATTGAAGCAATTACTGTTAAGCCGTCCGGATGAGTTCGTCAATGCGACGCTCGCGCGACTTCTGACGTACGCCCTCGGGCGGGAACTGGACGTTCGCGATCAGCCGGCAATCCGTCAGATTATGCGGGACACAGAAGCGGGCCGCTACCGGTTCGAAGATCTGGTAACCGCGATTGTGGAAAGTGTGCCTTTCCAGATGAGGCAAACTCAGGAGAAGCCGAAGGACCCATCATGATCATCACGAAAAAACATCTTCCGCGGCGAACGTTCCTGCGAGGGGCAGGTACTGCGCTGGCGCTTCCGCTGCTGGATGCGATGATCCCGGCTCTGCGCGCGGACCGGCTGACGGCTGCGGCGCCTGTGCGCCGTATGGGCTTTGTATTTTACACATTGGGAGTCGACGAAACCAAATGGCGGCCCAAAGGTGAAGGGGCTGGTTATCAGCTCAGCGAAGCCCTGGCGCCACTGGCGCCACATAGGGACAAGTTCCTGGTTCTGAGCGGATTGTCGTCTGATCCTGACCGCACGAAAGCCGGCTTCCATGATCGTGCCCTGGCGTCGTTCATGACTGGTGTCGAGCCGACAAAGGGTACAGTTCACGTCGGTATATCCGTGGATCAGGTGGCTGCGCAGGCGCTGGGCAAGGAAACCCAGTTCGCCTCACTCGAACTTTCAACTGAATACAACAATGCATTGGGGGGAGTGTCTTTTAAGAGCGCGACGAATCCGTTGCCGTTTGAACCCAATCCGCGGCGTGTCTTCGAGCGTCTTTTTGGCGAGGGTGGCAGGATAGATCCCGTCGCTTCAGCCCGGCGGCAGGCGGCCGATCAAAGCAGCCTCGATACGGTGACGAGCCGCATTGCCGAATTGAAAGCGAGGCTTGGTCCCGGCGATCGCCGCAAGCTCGATGAATATCTTCAATCTATTCGGGATATCGAGCGCCGGATTCGCGTGGCGATGGAGAAGAAACCCGTCGATCTGCCTGACATGTCCCGCCCGGCGGGAATTCCCGACTCATGGCCGGAGCATGTGAAGATCATGTTCGACCTTCAGGTGCTGGCTCTCCAGGCAGACCTGACGCGCGTGTGGACCTTCATGTACGCCCGTGAGGCATCGTCGATGACGTTTCCCCACCTCGGCATCTCCATGGGGCACCACGAAATATCGCACCATAACTTCGAGCCGGACAAACTGGCGGCACTCGCAAAGATCAACGTTGACCAGTCCTCGCTCTTCTCATACTTCCTGACCAAACTGGATGCGCTCAGGGAAGGGAACTCGACTCTGCTGGACCATTCCCTGATCATGTACGGCAGCGATCTGAGCGTGCCCACAGTGCACAGCCAGCACGATTTGCCGATCATCCTGGC
>JAUZEU010000464.1 GCA_030838885.1 Bryobacterales bacterium
AAATACATCCCACGCAAATCCGGCACGCGGTCCCACGTTATTGAGATCGTCATACGATAGTTTTCCGTTGCCTGGAAGACCGGGGTCACCCGGAAACAGCACACCTGGCAGCGAGTCCGGATGGACAGTTGAACGGACGCCGAAATTGCCGACGCTCGTGGAGGAGTGCCGGTGATACTTCTGATCCCACGCCTGATACGGCTCCCACCGGGTCCCCAGAGTGAGGGTCAAGCGAGGCATGATCTTGAATTCATCCTGCACAAAGAAATAATTTTTCCACTGTACCGGATTACTGCCTGGTTGCCCAAATACAACGCTCATACTATCGAAGACGCCCAGCACATAATCCGCGAGCGCGTTTCCCGTTGCGGCCCCGCTGAAAGTCACGCTCCGGGTATTCGTAAACGCACTGTTCAACGTAAAATCAACCTTATATAGTTCGTAGCCCCACTTTACGTTATGGCGTCCGTGAATCCATGTCATGGTGTCGCGGGCATGCCAGTTCAGGTACTCCTGCCCGTTAGGGTTAGCAGGGGCAAGATTAAAGAAACCACTGACTGTCGTGGTGATGCCGGCATTGTTCAGTCCGGCCGGGATCGGGATTCCAAGACTCGCAGGCGTGTAGGTCTTATTCGGAGCGTCTGATGAAGAGGATTTCAAGTAATCGACCGTCGCCTCATTCAGGAGCGTCGGGCTAAATGAATAGGTGCTCGTCAGCGCATAGTTCTTATTGTCAACCTGACGATTCCCGGTCACAAAAGGCTGGATGGTTCCGTTTGCGAAGGTCTGCTGATACGAATCGGCGAAAAAGTGCCCGTAGAGCGCCAGCTTCGAACTGCGGATATAATCCACTCGGCCCATGTAGCTGTAATTACCCGACGGAGTATTGATCTGAGACACGTATGTGCCTGCGGCAGAATGAGGAATGAACTGATCCAGAATATTCTTCGCAGCCGGACTCACGCAGCCCGGCAAAATCACATTGTTTTGTACGCATTGCCGGCCGGCCGAATCCGTCAGCGGAAGTCCGGTGAGGGGATCGTTGGGATCCTTGAGTTTCGCTGCAACGCTTGTGAAATCACCGGCGCGCTGCGGGTCAGTAGGCACCAGGGCCACAGCCGAACCGGATTGGGGGCGGTTCCAAAGCTTCTGGTAGTAGCCAAAGAAGAAAAGCTTGTCCCTGCGGACAGGACCACCGCCCGCAACCCCCGTCTGGTTTTCGCGAAGGGTAGGTCGCACAGGCTGAAAGAAGCTCCGTGCGTTCAGCTTGTCATTGCGAAGAAACTCCCACGCCGCACCATGAAACGCGTTAGTCCCGGCTTTTGAAGTTACTGAAACCTGGCTGCCCGCGCTGTTCCCGTACTCACTGCCGAAAGCATGGGTCTGAATACGAACTTCCTGAACGGCATCAGGGGGAGGAAAGTTCAACCCGGTAGTTTGCCCGAAGTGAGTAAAGTTTGCGCCGTTGAACGTGAAATTGTTATCCACCGCACGCCCTCCGTTGACCGACATGCTGGGCCCGGTGCGCGTGTTGGTCATCTCCTGCGGCGCGAACACATTCGTGACACCCGGAAGGATGCCCGCTAGACCAATCACGTTGCGGCCATTCAGCGGCAAGTCCTGAACGCGCCGATCGTCAATCAGAGCGGAAAGGGTCGAATTATTCGTGTTGACTAAAGTCGCTGTGCTGGAAATGGTAACTTCCGATTGCACGGCACCTATCTTCAGTTCCAAATCAAGGCGGAGGCTCTGTCCGGTAGTGAGAGACACACCGGTCTGGACCTGCCGTTGAAAGCCCCCCTTCTCAGCTTCCATCACATAAACTCCGGGTGGCAAAGCAGGTAGTTCGTACGAACCGGTGTCGTCAGAAGTCGTCGTCCGCTTTAATTGCTGCTCAGATGACCTGGCCGTGATCGTCGTCCCGGGGATAGCAGCGCCGGAAATGTCCCTGGCGTATCCGCTGATTCGCCCGGCAACCTGGGCGTTCAGCGCGCATGCGGCGAACATCAGTAACTGGGCACGAACCAGACAGAGAGAGCGCATATATGTCAAATCCTTCGGGTTGTTTATATACCGCTGGTATAGGGAAACTCAACGCTTTATCAGAAAGTTAGTCAGGAAACAATTTGTGGAATCAATTCGCCATGGACGTCCGTAAGACGCATGTTACGGCCATTGAACAAGTAAGTGAGCCGTTTGTGATCCATGCCGAGCAGGTGAAGAATCGTTGCATGAAAGTCGTTCACACTTACTGGCTGCTCGGCTACCTTATACCCGAATTCGTCGCTGGATCCAATAATTTGACCACCCTTGATGCCGGCTCCAGCCATCCACATCGTCATTGCGCCTGGATTGTGGTCGCGACCCACTCCGCGCTGTGATATCGGCATTCGGCCAAACTCTGTGTGCCACAAAAGAAGGGTCTCGTCAAGCAATCCGCGCCTCTTCATATCAGTGATCAGGCCGGCTATAGGCTTGTCGACCTCAAGCGCATGCTGGCCGTGATTGTCAACAATGCTGTCGTGAGCGTCCCAGGTATCGACGTTCGAATTGACATAGGCGCCGCTGAACAACTGCACGAAACGGACACCGCGCTCCACCAGCCGGCGTGCCATAAGGCATTGCCTGCCGAACGGTTCCGTTATGGGGTGGTCCAGCCCGTAGAGTCTTTTCGTTTCGTCGCTCTCATCGGAAAAGTCGACCGTCTGCGGCGCGCAGCCCTGCATGCGGTACGCAAGCTCATACGAAGCGATTCGGGCCGCCAGTTCAGAGCTTCCAGGGTGCTTTTTTTCATGCTCATGATTGAGCCATCCAAGGTGGTCGAGACGGGTTCGCTGCTGCTCGGGAGTGACGTAACCAGGCGGCGGAGCGAGGTCCAGAATAGGGTCGCCCAGCGAACGGAATACTGTGCCCTGGTACGAAGCCGGCAGGAAGCCGGCACCCCAGTTAGATGGTCCGTTATAGGGTCCGCCCCGGTGATCATAAACGACGACAAAAGCCGGAAGGTTTTGGTTCGCCGAGCCCAGGCCATAGGTTACCCACGCGCCAAGGCTGGGGTAGCCGACCAGCAGGGAACCTGTGTTCCATTCGAAATGCGAAATGGAGTGATCGTTGGATCGCCCCTGACCCGACCGAATGAACGCAAGATCGTCCACGCATGTTGCCATGTGAGGAAATAACTCGGACACGGGGATGCCGGACTGACCGTACTGCTTAAATTTATACGGGCTCCGCATAATCGGTCCGGGAAATCCCTGTTGAACCTGGACATCCCGTTCTCCCGGAAGTGGCTGGCCATGGTATTTGTCCAACGCCGGCTTAGGATCGAAGGTGTCCAGATGGCTAACTCCGCCGTCCATGAACAAAGAGATCACAGCCTTGGCCCGGGGTTTGAAGTGTGGCTGTTTCGGGGAAAAGGGAGACTGGATCTCGGAAGAGTTTCCGCACGAGAAACCTGTGTTCCCGTCCGCGGCGAGCAAACGATCCTGATTCAGCAGGCAGGCGAGCGCGATACCGCCAATCCCCTCTCCCGCACTAAACAGAAGTTCGCGGCGGGACATGAAGCGCCGCTTCGGTTCTTTGCTGTAGAAGCTCTGGTTCATTGATTCATCCCGCCTAGTTAATGAAGACAAATTCGTTCAGGTTCAGAATCACGGCACAAAGGTCAGTGAGAGCATCTTCGGCCGGTCTGTCAGTCGTCGAGTGCCCATGCTCATGCCAGACCTTCTGCTTCGAGAGAAATTCCTGATTACCTCGCAACTCGACCGTTGTCGGCTCCCGGCTCAATGCAATTTGATAAGCGGTACTGATCTGTTTCGCCGTGTTGTCTCCCGCGCTTTCGAGAACCCGCTTCGCGAAGAATCTGGTCTGCATGAGAACGAATTCGTTGTTCATCAAAGTGAGGGCCTGTGTTGGAACCGTTGTCGTGCTGCGTCGCTCGCACGTGATATTCGAATCCGGTACGTCCAGGACTTCGAACATCGGGTACTTCATTGCGCGCTTGTAATAGGAGTAAACACCCCGCCGCCAGGTGGTGGGATCTTCCTTAGTAAGTTCCCACCTGCCAATCTTCTTGACATCCTCGCGTACTGCAGGGGGCACGGCTGGGAAGAATGGCGGACCACCCGCCTTCAGATTGAGATTTCCACTGGCATTGAGGATAACGTCTCGCACCGCTTCCGCTTCGACTCGCTGCAGGGGAAAGCGCCAGAGACAGGTGTTATCAGCGTCTCTCGCCAGGTTGTCCGTATCGCCATAATCCGAGGCCATTTGGTACGTTTGCGAGGTCATAATAATTCGCTGAATTTTCTTCGTACTCCAGCCTCCATTGATGAACTCCGTGGCAAGCCAGTCCAGCAGTTCGGGGTTGGCAGGCCGGCTGCCCATCTTCCCAAAGTTACTCGGAGTGCTTACAATGCCC
Source organism: Bryobacterales bacterium (assembly GCA_030838885.1). GTDB lineage: Bacteria > Acidobacteriota > Terriglobia > Bryobacterales > Bryobacteraceae > BOG-234. The sequence goes on from JAUZEU010000464.1 coordinate 4,421, forward strand.
CTGCCGAAGTGGTGCTGCCAGAGACGATTCACCATCACGCGGGCCGTAAGCGGATTGTCTTCGGATGCGATCCATTCAGCCAGTGCACGTCGCCTCCCGCTGGTGGAGAGGTTGTTAGAGGGACGGTGTTCTGTTGGTTTCTTTCCCTGGTCGATTACCGTGAGAAATCCCGGCTGTACTTCTTTTCCGCCCGGATCACCGACCGGGAAAACAAGAGGAGGAGGTACATATTTCGCACCCGGCTTCGGAACGTAACTGCCGGGGAAATCCGCCGAGATGCGATTCGCCGTTGTGCCCGGAACCGGCTCATCTCCGTTTCCATCAGGTGTAAAACGATAGTCGCCGTCGCGAATACCTGAGGCCATCGGAGGCGGAGGCGGAAGCTGCCTTTCCAATTCCCAAATCTGTGCCTCCAGTTTCCCAATCTGCTCGCGATCCGGGGAACTCAGCGCCAGTTCTCTGCGGCCCGCGGAAGTAATCGAAAGGACCTGCGTGGCAAGCAGCTTCTGCCCGGCTGTCCTCTGCGCCTCCGGAGTTTTGAGCGAAGCCTGAATGTCTGCCGGAAAAGTCTTTAACTTCTTTTCGAAGATCGCACGACGGTACGGCTCTTCAATTTCCCTGACAGCGGCCTTCAAAGGTTTCACCAGATTCTCAACAGCGGTTTTGCGTGCCTGATACTCGGCGTACTCCCGTGCCGGTACCAGTGGATGGTCATAGTCCACGAAACCGAAAAAGGAGGACATCATG
>JAUZEU010000505.1 GCA_030838885.1 Bryobacterales bacterium
AAATACAAGGCGTTTTGGCCACGTATCCCCTCACTGGGGTAACTCAACAACCCCGTAAATCACCCCCAGGGGGCTTAAAGAGAAAGAGCGCCGGCCACAACTCTTACTTTTTCAGCACCCTGTTAGAGGCTCCGCCGGAAGCAAACCTCATACTTCTCCGATTACAGGACGGGACGCTTCGGTTTCCACCTGTATGTCCCAACTGTGGACAGCCTGCAGCTTCTGCACTTCGGATACAACGCGCTTTCCTCTTCCACGTCCAAAGCGGCGACGACACGCCGAACGAGACGGTTCCATCGATCGATGCGTTCGAAGTGCCTTTTTGCGATGCCTGCCTGCATCGGCAACGCTCGGAGCAGAGCGCGCCAGGCTTTTGGACGCCGCTGCTAAGAATCCTCTCTGGAGCGGAGGGTCTCGCTGGCCTGGTCGTGATGGCTATCGCCTTCATGTTCCTCGCCTCCGCATTGAAGCGTCTGAGCGTTTTCCCTCTCGTGCTTGCCGGCCTTCCATTGATGGTCGGTTTTTGGCTGCTGCGGTCCACCTGGAACAAAAGCCGGCACATGAGTTTACCCAAACCTGTGACCGTGGACCTCGCAGTCGATTTTACGCCTTCCCTTGCTTTTCCCTTCGAGCCCGTGTGGCGGGCCTTCCAGTTCCGGTCGCAGCCTTACGCGGATCTGTTCCGTCAGGCGAACCAACCCCACTTGTGGAGCCAGCACAGCCTTGAGGCTCAGTCCGCGGCCGCACAGCGCCAGCGAGATTCCTCGAGGACGAACCTGATTGTAGGAACCATTGTTGTCGCCTTCCTGCTTTGGTCACTCTGGAGGGAGGGTTTGTCCCAATACGTTATGCCCTACTTAAAACCGCGAACTTGCTTGCGAGGGCACAGCGTCGCTCACGTTCAATCGTCCGTGAGAATCGCCGCGCCGGAGATTGGGTCTGGATGACGCGCTACTGGCGAACGGGACTTCCCGGGAGTTTGCTGGTGCGAAAGGGATTTATCGACAGTGATCGGATTTCTAATTGCTGCGCAGTTCAGGATCTGTCCGCCAGGCGTGAAACAGAAAGAATGATTTATCCGCGGCTGTGCCTCAGGACCGCTTCAACCGCAGCGCACTGACAATCAGTTTCCCGAAAAATCCGCGCCGCCGCCGGTCGAGAAAGAGCCACGACAAAATGCCGACTGCGGCCGGGGGCCGAAAATGAGGGTCGAGCGCGCGGCGCCGGTCGAGAATTCCATTCAGCGTTTCCCGCGGCCGCTCCCGAAATTCGTCGAGCATAGCGGTCTGATGAACGCACGCGATCGTGCAGAATGGCGCGCAGCCCTTGGGACGCGCCCCTTCGCGCCGGATGTCGTCCACAGTGTACGTATCGAGCGGAATGCCGGGCCGGCCACGCTGTTGCGAGCAGTAATGCACCAGCCCGTCTTCGCAGACATAAAGGAACCGGCCGCCGGCGCGGCAGTGCCAGTCGTTCGGCAGTCCTCGCCCGATGTTCTCCTGAAAATGATCGAAATGCGCGAACGAGAACAGAGCGGTTCCCAAACGCCGGAAGCGCTCGTAAACGCTCCGCTGGTCCGGCGTGAGCGGCTGAAGCTGGCCGGCATGACCGTGCAAAATGCCAACCGTGCTGGTGAAGCCGAGTTCCCGGGCGCGGCGCCCGACCGTGATCGCGTCCTCCGGATTGCGAACACCGGCGCCGAGCACGGAGTTAATAGTAACGCCGAACTCGGCGTATCGCGCGAGCCATTCGAGCTTCCTGTCGAGCACTCGCAGGCTCTTTTTCGAAACGTCGTCGGGCGCGACGTTGTCGATGCTGATCTGCAAATAATCAAGCCCGGCCCTATTGAAGGCGCGAATCCGGTCAGGTGTCAGCAGCAGGCCGTTGGTGATCAGAGTTGCGATGGCGCCGCAGTGGCGAATATGACGAATGAGCGCATCCAGATCGGGATGCAGAGTCGGCTCGCCTCCGCTCAGCGTGATGATGGTGGTGCCGAGTTCGGCCAGAAGATCGATCCGCCGGAGCATGGTTTCGAGCGGCACCGGCGCGGATGTTTTGTCGTATTCGTCGCAATAGGCACAATCGAGATTGCAGCGCCGGATAGGCACGATTTGTGCCAGAATCGGGTGGGATGTTGAATGCATGGCGCGCACAAAGATTCGCATCTCGCGCAGCTTCCGGTGAAATCGCCTGACCAGCCTCATGCATTCCATTTTGATCGATCTTTACGTACACGATCGAATATGGAGTGCAGGAAACCAGACGCAGCTCCCGGCGGATCTCGAACTCAGTATGTCGTCAGCAGTCTCTGAGAATCAGAATGGCGGAGTTGTTATGTGTGGAGCACCGGCAGTGGATGTGTTGCAAAAGGGCTAATTTCATAGCCTCCTTGCCGTCTCGCTAAATCGTCCGGAGGCGCTTTAAACAAAGCTACTTCGTGATCGTCCCGCAGGCAATGCGGTCGCCTGCGTTGCCTGCGGGATCGCTCATCAGATCGTCCGCCTTTGCATGGATCATCAGCGCCGTGCCTCCGTTAGCGAACACGGAATTGCTCCCGTCGCCCAGTGTGACAGCCGAATCTGTTACCGTGAGCTTCGCCGTGCCGTTCGGTTTCACCGTGAAATTCGGCATATCGCCCGCGTGCGGTTTGGGGCTCGCTGGGTTGTTAACGCCGTGGTGCGCACTGGTGGGGTTGAAGTGGCCTCCAGCACTAGTGAATGCCGGACCTTCGCATTTCCCTGTCGTGTGGATATGGAGGGCGTGTTCGCCGGGAGGCAGGCCCTTGAGGTTCAGAACCATCTTTACGCCGCTGCCACCCGGTATGTCCGAAATTTTGGCGGTTCCGACATCCTTTCCAGTCCCGTCCTTTAGGGTTGCGGTCACGGGTTCGTTGGCGGCAAAAAGCGCGGTTCCGAACCACCCGATCAAGGCAACAGCAATCACTCGTACAGCCATGTGGCGCTCCCCATCGAGACTTCGTCAACGCCTCATTATATCGGGGCCGGCCTGTGTGTTACCGGCGGGAACAGCAGTCCGAAACAGCTTCCGATATTGCCGGAGCGTTTATCAGGCTGATGAATTACAAACCTCCCAAATGATGCCCCAGTGTCAATTCGCGTTCCCCTGGGTACTGGGTCAGTTTGAAAGTCGGGCCCGTTTGATGCGGTGTGAGGCGATCAGCCCTGTTAGGTACTAACGAGGTCTTCGACCTCAAACCGACGAGATGCCGCGAGCGACAATTGCCCGTAGTCTAGGCAGACCGGATTCGCGGCGCCCATCGGGCTATGATGAAAACACAAAAACCGTGGACCGGCGTCCGAGGA
>JAUZEU010000239.1 GCA_030838885.1 Bryobacterales bacterium
ACCAGCCTTCCGCCGCCGCCTCGCCCAGTAGTCGGGTCTTGTTGTCAATGGCCTCCAACGGAAACAGGTCAAAACCGGAAACCCACGTGGGTGTGATCTGGGCAGCGAACTGCACCAGGTCCGCGAAATGGCACCAGGTTTGGCCTTTGGAGCGTAACTCCACGATCATCATGGAGCGGTTGTGTCCGGGTGTCACCTTCAACTCCAGCCCCGGCAGAATTTCGCTATCGCCGTCCAGCAAATACATCTGTCCCGATTCCAGCAACGGCTCATAATTTACCGGCCGATAGCTGACCGAATCCCTGGGGTGCCGCTCGCGTGCATGTTCGAGTTCTCCGCGCTGCGCCACGTAACGCGCATTCGGCAGGGCGGGGACTACACTTCCGCCTTCATCCACCGTATTGCCGCCCGCATGGTCCCAATGCAGATGTGTGTTGATGACAAGATCGAATGATGAAGGGTCAAAACCATGCGCCGCCAGCACCTCCCGAAGCTGCGGCGGTTCCGGTGTCCGCATCCGTTCTCTGGCGCGTTCGTCGTGCCTGACGCCGCCACCGGTCTCGATCAGGATCCGGTTCGCCGCGTCTTCCACCACAAAGCAGTTAAACCCGGCTTCGATCAGGTTGAGTTCGTCGCAGGGTTGCGTCTTCGACCACAGCGTTTTCGGGACCACCCCGAAGAACGTACCACCATCCCACCAATAGGACCCGGCACGCACGGGCGTGACCCGAAAATCGCCGATTTCAATGGACGGCAATCAGCCCTGTACCAGCTTCTTGCCACGCTCAAACAGGTCCGCGGCGTCGTCCGCAATCTGCTTGCCGCGTTCGTACAGTTCCTTGCCACGCTCCATCAGTTCTTTGCCGCTGGCTTCCATCGCCTCGCGACTCTCGTGCGTTGTCTTCCCTAAATAGTTACGCGTCTCTTTTCCGGACTGAGGCGCATAGAGCAGGGCAGCCGCCGCTCCCACTGCCATCCCCGCCAGGAACCAACCAAGTGAACTACCGTTGTTTTCGTCCATATTCCATATTCTAATGGACAGGAGTATCGTGAAGTCATGACCAGTTCCGATACGAACCACGAAGAGGTAAACGAGGACGAAGCTTTTGTTCCCATCTTCAGTTCGTCCAATCACGATGCTGAAATGGAAGCTCTGACTATAAAGGGGATTCTGGACGCCAGCGATATCCCGACCATGCTGATTGGCCCGCACATGTTGCCAAGTCTCGATTTCCAGGTCCATGTCCCGGAGCACCTGGCCGATCAGGCACGACGGATTCTCAGCGAGGCCCGTGAGGCTGGTCCACTCGCGGCAGAAGAGGCCGAAGCGGAGTCCGAAACTCAGATCGGGTAGTCGCGTGTTTGTGTTCAGGCCGGGGAGGGTTCGGCGTACCCCCGGCCGCTTTTATCACTGTTTCGGAACGAAGTCTTCCATCACGGCTTTGCGCATCAGATCCGGGGGCAGCAGACCCTGAGCCAGCATGAAATCATGAAATTTCCGGACGTTGAACTTCGGGCCAAGCGCCTTCTCCGCCGCTTGCCGGATTTCCAGTATCCGCGTATACCCATCGAAGTACGAGACCGCTTGCCCGGGCGCGCGGAACGTAAACCGCTCCACCTCTTCGGTCGCAAAAGCCTTCGAACACACCACATCGTTCTCAAGCACCGCCATGGCCTGAGCAGGCGTAATCGTGCCAGCCTGCAGTTCTGGATCGAGGAATGCACGGGCCGCCCGTAAGAGCCGCAACTGCAGTGAAATCAGCTTGCCCTCTTCCGGCATATACGGCAGCATAAACCACTCTGCATAGAGTCCCCAACCCTCCACATTCGTGCTGTTGAAAGCAAACAGAGCGCGCGCGAGGGAGACCCCGTGTTCCACCATCGAAGCGAACTGTAATTCGTGACCCGGGCGGGCCTCATGTGCCGTCAGCGTCCACGCCGCTGCGGCAAAGGTGAAGTCATCGTACTTGAGTTCTGCTCCGCCCGCGCCCTTTGTGTCGAGCGGGAGCACGAACTTTCCGCGCTCGCCATGGTTGTTCAGCAAGGGGTGGCGGCTGCATGTGTGGTGCCGGTTGTTGCGCAGTTTCTGCGGCAGTCGCTATCGAGATAATGGCCGGACGTTCCGGAAGCGTCAGCAAATCGTTCTTCCGGATGATGTCCTCAATCTGTTTCAGCGTCGCATCGTATTTGGGTAGAATCTCATTGCCGCTGAACTGTTCTTTCTTCAGTTCCCGAATCACATCGCGGTAGTCGGAAGAAGCGAGCTTTCTCTGCTTCGCCACATTCACCGCAATTGCCTGCATCTGTTTCTGGAAATCGGTGAACGCCGCGTGGGCGAGGCGCGTCAGCTCCTCCGGTGTGTAGTCCACGCCATAATTTTCGAGCCCGGTCCGGTAGATTGCAGGCGGCAGACGGAAATCGGTGCGGGCTTTGGGCAGCACCTCACGCCGCACAAACTCGTCATACTCCGTCAATTGCTCCCGAAGCTTCGCGAAGGCCTCCTGGTAGCCCTGAAGCTTGTATTTCTCCAGCAGCAACCCAATGCCCGTGATGTAGGTGCTGGTGTTCTGCAGGTCCTTTTCCACTTCCTCTTTAGCCGGACCCAGCAGACCTGGGGTTTTCGCTTTCTCAAGGAAGCGAGCTTCCGCTTGTTTGGTCACAGGTGTGAAGCCCGGTTCAACACCCGTATACTTCCTTAGCCGAACCAGTGCCGCCGGGCGGCGCTCCGCCTTCACCTGATCGTCCAGCAGACTCTTCTCGCCAAAGAAAATCAGGTTTGCGATGCTGCCGTGCGGCAAGAACGTCTTCTCACTGGCATCGATTCCCCGGATCTGACGCTCCGTCACTCCGATCAGGATTTGCAGATCCTGCCGCACCAGTGGGTCCTTCTCCGCATCGAACTTCGCCTTCAGTTCATCGCGGGCCTTGACTGTATCTGCCCGGACTCTTTGGGAGCGGTCCGCCGGGAAAGTGCTGATCTGATCGTCCAATCCCGGAACGCCCTGCGAAGACGCTCCCTCCGGACCATACTTCGCGTTCAGCCGGATCAGAATCTGCGCGTTCTCGTTGCTCTTCTCTACCCAGCCCTTATCCTGTGCCGATGCAACCGATATAACGGCCAGCACCGCGATTCCTATCGCTGAAGTCTTCATGTGTTACCAAATCCTGCACGAATTTGCGCTGACCATCGGTTGTCCCGCCTGGCAACCAAATGCCTTTTGAAACTCAGGCATGTTTTGCAGCACACCGTTGACACGGTACCTGCCCAGGGAATGCGGGTCGGTGAGTGCCCTCTGCCGGGCAGCTTGATCCCGAATGTTCTGGCACCACACCTGGCCGTACGCCAGAAAGAATCGCTGCTCCGGCGTGTAGTCTCCCATATTTGACAGCGTGTGCTTTGCCAGACTATCCATGAGTGCCATATACGCCAGCCGCACGCCGCCGTTGTCCGCGCCATTTTCACCCAGAGTCAAACGCCCGTTCAGCTTCACATCGCCGGACGCTACGAAGCCCCCGTATTCATTCACCAGACAATCCGCGCGCTCTTTAAAGCTCTTCGCATCATCGGCCGTCCACCAGTCACGAAGGTTGCCTTCGCCGTCATATTGGCGTCCCGAATCATCAAAGCCGTGCGTGAGTTCATGCCCCACCACGGCCCCAATGGCGCCATAATTCGCAGCCTCGTCACCGTCTCTGAAATAGAAGGGAGGCTGCAGAATACCCGCCGGGAAATTGATGTTGTTCATCGCCGGGCTGTAGTAAGCATTCACCGTGGGCGGCGTCATACTCCACTCGGCCTTGTCCACCGGCTTGCCGATCTTGTTCAGTTCGCGGCGCAGTTCAAAGCCGGAAGCACGCTCGCTGTTGCCAACCAGATCCCCCCGGACCACGTTCAGAGCGGAATAATCCCGCCACGTTTCCGGAAATCCGATCTTGTTCGCCACGGAAGCCAGCTTCGCAAGCGACTGCTTCTTCGTCGCCTCGCTCATCCACGTGAGGGACTGAATGTCCTTTGCCATCTGCGCTTCAATCTCCGCCACCATCTGGAGCGTGCGTTCCTTGCCTGCTTTGCCGAACGCCTGTTCCACGTACTTCTGGCCCAGAGCTTCTCCTAACTGCCGGTCCACGAGCTGAACGCACGTCTTCCACCGCGGCGGCTGTTCCTGAACACCCAGCAGGGTGCGTTCGGAGAAGTCGAAGTTCTCTTTCGCGATGCCGGTCGTCAGCAGCGGGGCGGACGTTTTCATGACGTGCCAGGCCAGATAGGTTTTGATGTCTGGCAACGCGGTGCCGGCGATCACGCCGTTTAACCCCCTTACGAAATCCGGAACGCTAACGTTCAGCGAATCGACCGTGACACCCTCCTCGTTCAGGAACGTCTTCCAGTCGAACACGGGCGCCATCGCGGCGAGGGCGGTCACGGTGGTCGGGTTGTAACGCTTCTGCGGATCGCGCAAGGTAACCCGGTCAGCCGATACTTTCGCGAGCGCCGTTTCCAGCGCCATCACTGACTGCGCTTCAGCTGCGGCTCGTGTGGGCTCGTGTCCGGCGAGTTCGAACATCTTCTGAATATGCGCCACGTATTTGGCGCGAATTTCCACCGACTTCGCGTCAGTCTTTAGGTAGTAATCCCGATCAGGCAGTGTCAGGCCGCCCTGGGCCAACTGGGCGATGGTCTTTGTGGCATCCTTCGCATCCTGGCCGGAACCCAACCGGAATAACGGTCGCATGCCCTCCGCATTCTCACGCGCGACTTCCGCAGCGAGGGCGTTTTTGTCGCTGAGCTTCGCAATTCGGTCCAGCGAGGGCTGGATGGGCGAAATACCCTTCGCGTCCAGGTCCTTTGTGCTCATGCATGACGCATATTCGTCACCGATCTTCTGCTCCGGAGCGCTTCGCTCAGCCTTGTCATTCGCCGCCTTCTCCAAAACGTTCCGAAGGGTCTCACGGTTGCGCTCAATCAGCTCTGCGAAGCGGCCCCAGGTTGATTGGTCGGCGGGGATCGGATTGTTCTTCATCCACGTCCCGCACGCATACTGATAGAAGTCATTGCAAGGACTGGCAGCGCGATCAATCGCGCCAAGGTCGATGCCGGTCGGAGCCTGGGCAAGCAGGGAGAATGCCATTACCGGAAGCGCCAGCAGGCGCGACGAACAAGACATGAGTTTTACGGTCCCTTTACTACTAATTTACCCGCAGTCGTTTGCCGTCGCTTGAAATACTGATCAGGCCGCGTTCATCGGTCCGGTAAACATCCACGCGGCGGCTGTCCAGTGCCGCCAGAATAAATGGATGGGGGTGCCCGTAACTATTCTCAAAAC
>JAUZEU010000507.1 GCA_030838885.1 Bryobacterales bacterium
GTCCCTTGCTGTAGAGCGGGCCGAACGAGTCGTGCTCTTCGGCGACTCAGGGTGTGGCAAGACGACCGTGCTGCGCCTCATCGCCGGACTTGCTGTACCCGATTCGGGATCCGTTCTGATTAAGGGCGCTGTTGTGGCCGAGTCCGGCCGCGTGCTGCTTGAGCCAGAGAAACGCGGGATCGGAATGGTCTTTCAGGACCTCGCGCTGTGGCCTCATATGACGGTTCAGCAGAACCTGGAGTTCGGACTGCAGGCGCGCGGAATTGGTGGGTCCGAGCGTGATGTGCTGGTCCGGCAAGCGCTCGCCCTTGTTCGCCTCGAAGGACGCGCAGCGGCAAGACCAGGCGATTTGTCGGGCGGGGAACAGCAACGGGTCGCTCTCGCGAGAGCGCTCGTAATTCGGCCTTCAATCCTCCTCATGGACGAACCACTTTCGAGCCTCGACCGAAAGAGTAAAGAGCAGATGATTCGCGAGATCGTGCGCCTTCATGAGGAGCTTCAGTTCACGCTTCTCTATGTAACTCACGACCGCGACGAGATGAGCGCCATCGCCACGCGCGTGGTCCACATGTCACATGAAGACTGACTGGCAATTGTTTTTATAGCCACTTTCACGCCATTTTCAGATTCGGCTGATATGGTTCGGGAGGTTCAGATCAAGCTATGACGCGACTCGTCTGTTTACTTCCCATCGCCGTAATGTATTCCGGGGCCGCACGTGGCCAGGACCGCGACCGGCGCATCGCAGAGCTGGAGAGGAAGCTTTCCCAGGCGACCAGCAGCGTGGCCGCACTTCAAAAGACCGTGGAAGATCTCACTGCTGAGATGCGAACGCTTCGCGAGCCGGCATTGGTACCCAATACGGTAGCCTCGGTTGAACCTCCCCCGGCTCCGCCACTCGAAAGTTCTGTCAACATATACCGAACCCAGATTCTGCGCCCTGACCTGGGCGGGGACGAGCGTGACTCCGCAATCGGCGCACGGCCCGAGTTGTTCATACAGTCTCGTTATCAGACCTTGCCATTTCAGGGAGCCACAGTACAAACGGCGCCGTCCAACTTTGTGCTGACGCGGATGGAATCACGCTGGGCAGGCCGGCTGACTGAGAAGATCGGGATGGGTTTTGAAATTCAGTACCACCCGGCGCCGGCCGGCGCGTCGGAAGAGCTGGTCAATGATGCCTTTGTGGAATATTACGCAAACGATTCTGTTACCATTCGCGCCGGTCAGTTCGTTAAACCTTTCGGATTTGACATTCAGCAGTCCAGCAGCACTCGTGAAGCGCCCGAACGTGGGATTTTCGCGGGCTACCTGTTTCCGGGACAAAGAGACCGCGGCGTAATGATTACCGCCAGCCTGGATGCTCTGGGCAGCGGTTGGCATGGCGTACAGATCTTCGCGGGTGCTTTCAATGGAAATCGGTTCTTTAATGACAACAACCGGCAGCTTGACTACATCGTTCGGCTCCGAAAAGTGTTCGAGGGGCTTCCTTTGGCCGTTGGCGCCTCAGTTCAGTTGGGGCGTCAGCTTCTGCCCGATGGTGTGAGCGGCAACGACCGTGAATATCTCTATGGTGCCGATGTCCAGTGGGCCTGGGAGCGGCTTGGAATGCGGGCGGAGTTTGTTGGGGGCAACATGCCATCTACACTTCTGGGCCGCGCTCCCGAATTCTCTCCGGCCTTTCATCCCGGCGAACATATCGCGGGGGGATCACTGTTCTCAGGCGTCCGGGTTTGGCATCGGGATCAGGTGTACGCGCGATACGATCAGTTCAATCGCGATCTGGTCTCGGGCGAAAACGTTCGGGCAGTCGATTTCGGCTATTTCCATTGGATTGGAGAGAAGTCGCGTCTCGGCTTGAACTACCAGCTTAAGAATCACGTTTCTTATAATGACGATCGGTTGAACACAAAATTCCAGATCATCTGGAACGTTCTTTACTAACGGGCAAGGCAACCGGCCGGCGTACGGCCTTCTATTCCGCTGTATACGAAAGGAATGACAACGTGAAGGAATTCTTGAAGAGGCGGTCCGGGCGGGTCATGGTTGTTGTGTTCGTCGTCCTCGCTCTCGCAGCCGGTGGTCTTTACGAGTACATCGTTTCCGGCGGTTTGATAGCCAGGCAAAAGCCGGCGGCTCTGGAGGCGATCGTCACACGTTGGTTGCTGCGCGTCAGTCTTCCCAGATCCGCAAAGACCCAAAAGAATCCTCTGCTGGCCGACCCTCGGGGTGAGAACGTAGCGGCGGGCAAGGAACTATATTCGCAGAAGTGCGAGGTGTGTCACGCGTATAACGGAAGCGGGGAGACCGAAATGGGCTCTGGGTTGTATCCGCCGCCGCTGGATCTCCGCGGCCCACAGATCGAGCAGACGGCTGATGGTGTGTTGTTTTATTTCATTCGAAACGGCGTCAGAAATACGGCAATGCCCGGCTGGCAACTACGGGATGCCGACATCTGGAGGCTGGTGCTCTATATTCGCAATCTTCCTAGGGTCGCGCCCGCATCTTCTGCCGCAGAGGTCTCGCCCACCTCGGTGGTGAACGCGGCGTACGTGGGTTCGTCAGCTTGCAAGTCATGTCACGGCAGCCTTTACGAGCGCTGGCGGAAGACCCGCATGGCGAATGTTATTCGCGATCCGCGGGAACATCCTGATGCAATCATTCCCGACTTTTCAAAGCCGGATCCGCTGCTGACGTTTTCCAAAGATGACATCGCGTTCGTATACGGGAGTAAATGGAAACAGCGGTACTTCAAAAAGGTTGGCGATGACTACTTCCCTTTGCCTGCGCAATGGGACGTCACGAACAAGCTGTGGCGCCCCTACAAGGTGAAAGCCGGGAAAGATTGGTGGACCCCATACTACCCGGACGACAATATGCAGCGTCCCACCGGACCTACGTGCGACGGTTGTCATTCCGTCAACTACGATGTCCGCACGAAGCAAGTCACTGAGTGGAACGTCGGGTGCGAAAAATGTCATGGCCCCGGCAGCGAGCATGTGAGAAAGCCCTCGCTGGCTAATATTGTGAATCCTGGCCGCCTCAACTATGTCGATGCGGGAAACACCTGCATCCAGTGCCATTCGCAAGGTCAGCCTTTGACTGCACCTGCCGCGGGAAAGGCTTATGACTGGCCAGTGGGATTCCGGATGGGCGAGCGTCTGAGCCATTTTTGGAAGCTCGAGGAGCACAAACTCGGCGAGACAACGTTCACGCATTTCCCCGATGGAACCGCCCACAAGAACCGGATGCAGGGAAACGATTTTGTCTCGAGTCTCATGTACACGCACGGAGTCTCTTGCTTCAGTTGCCATGACGCTCATGGTACGGACAACAATGCTCTCCTGTGGAAGCCCGCTAACGTTCTTTGCCTCGACTGCCACGGGCCCGGTTCGCCGAACGGCCCGCATGCGCCGACCATTGAGCAACATACCCATCACAAAGCAGGAAGCGAGGGGAACGAGTGCATCTCCTGCCACATGCCAAAAATTGAGCAGACGATTGCCGACGTGAACGTTCGTAGTCATACGTTCCACTTCGTCACCCCAACGATGACTGATAGTTTGAAAATACCGAACGCCTGCAATGTTTGCCACGCAGACAAGTCGACGGCTTGGGCCACCACGGCTCTGAAAACGTGGTCGGACCGCTCGCCCTGGCGCGTAGCGCAATAATCTGCCGGCAAGAGAATCGGGATCGCTTCAGAAGATTTTCAGATTGGCTTGTTAGTCTTCGTGCGCTGACCCTCACAAACGGCGCTCTTGTACCACGCCTCCGTCTGTTTTGGATTTATGTGCGAGAAGGGCCACTAGCAGGGTGCTGAAAAAGTAAGAGTTGTGGCCGGCGCTCTTTCTCTTTAAGCCCCCTGGGGGTGATTTACGGGGTTGTTGAGTTACCCCAGTGAGGGGATACGTGGCCAAAACGCCTTGTATTT
>JAUZEU010000534.1 GCA_030838885.1 Bryobacterales bacterium
GGCAAACCTTCGAGTGGAGAAACGCTATTCTCACGGACTGGTGCTGCTTGCCAACTACACCGTGTCGCACTCTACAGACTCCGGCAACTCCGGAATCAGCACACTGTCGAATCAGGGTAATACGCGCGCGATGTACACTTACGACCTAAGCCGGGAGCGGGGCGTTTCGCCTCTCGACTTGCCGCAGAAATTCATCATGAGCGCGGATTATGCGCTTCCTGTGGGGAAGGGGAAAGTGCTCGACAGCCACAATACGCTGGTAAATACGCTCATCGGAGACTGGCAGGTCAACGGGATTGTGACGTGGCGTTCCGGGCTGCCGACAGATGTGTTAGTCGGAAAACTGCCTCCCGTTTTCGCGACGGTCAACCGGCCCGACGTGGTTGCCGGCCAGCCCTTATTAGTTTTGAATCCAGGCTTCGATCAATACTTCAACCCGGCCGCCTTTGCCGTGCCGCCGACCGTGCCGAGTATAACCGGCGCCCCCATCCAAACGTTCGGCAATGCAGGCCGCTCCGTCCTGCGCGCGCCGGGCTCAAAGAATCTGGATGCTTCGCTGTTTAAGGAGTTCCGGTTCACGGAGAGGATGCGTTTACAGTTCCGGGCCGAAGCATTCAACCTGACCAATACGCCCACTTTCACTTTGCCGAATTCACGAAGCGCCGTACTCACCGTCGGCAACGCGGCATTCGGAAAGCTGTCCGGCTCGCAAACGGTCGGGCGGCAACTGCAGTTCGGGCTTAAGCTCCTCTGGTAGAAGTGATGTCCGCGGTAGCCACGCCTCCGAAGCAGCTTTATCGTGTTCAGGTTGTTGCTCGCGTGTGTCACATCCTGGATCTACTGGCCGAGAGCAGGGATGAGATGGGCGCCACTGAGCTTGCGGAAAAGCTGCAACTTCACAAGAGCACAGTACACCGGCTGCTGGTCACGCTGGAGCGCAATAGATTCGTGGAGAAGAATCACGAGAACGCAAAGTACAAACTCGGTTGGCGCCTCTTTGAACTGGGGACGCTCGCGGTCTCCCGGGTGAACCTCTACAATCTTGCACGGCCGCATCTGGAAGTGCTGGTGAAGAAGAGCTGCGAGACCGCGCACCTCGGGATCAAGAGCGGCGGGGAACTAATTTCAATTATCAGGGTGGAGGCCGATCGCAACTTCCGTCTGCCGGCGACGGTAGGCAGGCGCTCGCCCCTCTACTGCACATCGCAGGGGAAAGCGATCCTCGCTTTTTCCCCGCCGGCGGTTGCCGAAAATCATACAGTCTCTGCACCTTAAGGCGCTCACGCGTCATACAATTACCCAGAAGGCGAGCCTGGCTGAGGAACTCGAACGCGTTCGAAAATGTGGCTACGCGATCGACAACGAAGAACTGGAGGAAGGCCTGCGTTGCATCGGCGCGCCTGTTCTCAATCACACCGGCGAAGTGGTCGCGGCGTTAAGTATTGTCGGCTCCGGCTATCGGGTTGGAGGAGCGAAGTTGCCGAGACTGATCGATGCAGTGATGTTCGCCGGGCGCCAGCTTTCAACGTCGCTGGGCTTTGAGTCCGGCAGTCCGGCGCGTCCTGTTGGCCGCGTCCGTGCCAAGCGTCCAGCATGACCAGGGAGTGTAGCCTACAAAATTTGCAGGATGATGCATTTCAGGTAGTGCGTTTCGGGCACCGTCAGCAGGATCGGATGGTCCTGGGCCTGGGTGCGGCGCTCCAGCACGCGGACGCTGCGCCCGGCATCGAGAGAAGCTTCCGCAACGATTTCGAGCAGCATCGCTTCGCTCATGTGGTGTGAGCACGAATTCGTGATCAGGATGCCTCCAGGCGACAGCAGCCGCATGGCTCTCAGATTGATGTCTTTGTACCCTCGGGCTGCGCCTTCGATCTGTTTTCGGGATTTCGCGAAGGCCGGCGGGTCGAGGACGACCGTGTCAAACGTTCGCCGCGCTGACGAGTAGCCGGAAAGAATTTCGAACACGTCGGCTTCCCGGAAAGTAACGTTTGTCAGGTTATTGGCTGCTGCATTGCGCTGCGCTGCGGCCAGAGCCGGCGCGCTCGAATCGATTCCTTCCACGTGCTCGCAGGTGCGTGCCAGATGGAGCGCGAAACCCCCGCTGCTGGTGAAGCAATCGAGCCCTTTACCGCCCCCATAATATGCGGCGGCGAGATAGTTCTCACGCTGATCCAGAAAGACGCCCGTCTTTTGCCCGTGGAGCAGATCGGCTTCCAGGTGCAGGCCGTTCATATCGACCTCGACCGGGGCATCGAGAGACCCGGCGAGCACCTTAATTTCGCGCGGCAGTTCTTCCAGAGTACGGACGGCAGCGTCATTGCGGGCCACGATGGCGCGGGGGCTGAATTGTTCCTGCAGCGCCGCAGTGATCGCCGGCAGGGCGCGGTCCATACTCTGGTCGAGTGCCTGCACCGCGATGCAGTCGCTGTATCGATCGATAATCAGCCCCGGCAGGAAGTCCGCTTCGGCATGAACCATCCGGTAGGCGGTGGAATCACTGACAACCTGCTCACGGTAGCTCTGGGCGGCGGCGATGCGGGCGGCCAGGTCTATCGGCTCCATGCCAGCCGAGAGCATGCGGAGTGCGATCTGCGAAGCTGCGCTGTAGTGCGCCTGGCCGATGAATTTGCCCTGGTGGTCAAGCACACGCACGGTATCGCCGGCAGTTGCCTTTGAGGTGTCAGTTACGTCGGAGCGAAAGATCCAGGGGTGCCCGTTTTGAAAGCGATCTGCGCCCTTGCGTGAGACGCGGACATCGGGTAATGCTGCTTGATTTTCCAAACTCTCAGTTTCGCAGAGGGACATCTGGCACACTGAAATGTTGATGAGCCAGAGATTTCGTTACGCCATGTGCAACGAAGCATTTGAACGGAAGCCGTTCGCTGAGGTGTGCCAGATTCTGCGGAGTCTCGGCTATGACGGGATCGAGGTCGCGCCGTTCACGCTGGCGGCGGATCCGCTGGATATCAGTGCCGCGCAGCGCGACGAGTATCGCCGCATGATGGCGGATGCGGGCATCGGGTTTGTGGGCCTGCACTGGCTCCTGGTGACGCCGAAGCAGATTCATGTTTCGACGCCGGATCGTGCGCTGCGGGAGCAGAGCTGGCAGCACGTCAGGAATCTGATTGACCTGTGCGCGGACCTGGCGGGGAGTGAATCGAAGTCGCCCATCATGGTATTCGGCTCGCCGAAGCAGCGCTCCGCGACAGGAGGCCTCACGCCGGCCGAAGCAACCAGCAATTTCGTGGACGGCCTGGCGAGTGTTGCGCCACACGCGGAAGCGCGCGGGGTCACCATCCTGATGGAAGCGCTGCCGCACTCCCAGAGCGATGTGGTGCATACTCTGGCGGAAGCCGTGGATGTGGTTCGCCAGATTGGCAGCCCCGCGGTGCAGACGATGTTCGACAGTCACAACGCCGAGGATGAGACGGAGCCGCACGCAGACCTGATTGCGAAGTACTTCGATGTGATCCGCCATGTGCACGTCAATGAAATGGACGGGCGTCATCCGGGGACCGGAAATTACGATTTCGTGAGTATTTTTAAGGCATTGCAGAAACTTCGGTACACTGGCTGGGTATCGCTCGAAGCCTTCGATTTCTCCTTTGGCGGAGAGCGGATCGCTGCAGAAACTATGAACTATTTGAAAGCACAGGAAGAGATTGCTTTGGGTGTCTCCGCTTGAGCGCGTTTCTGGTGACAGGCGGGGCGGGATTTATCGGCTCCGCGATTGTGCGCGGACTGCTGGCGTCCGGAGCAAACCGCGTTGCGGTGGTGGACAACCTGCTGTCAGGCCATGAGCGAAATCTGGACGAAGTGCGTGGGGCGGTGGACTTTCATCGGGTGGACATCCGCGATTACGAAGCGCTGCGTACGGCGATGACGGGTGTGGAGACGATATTTCACGAGGCTGCGATCCCATCGGTACCGCGCTCCATCCACGAACCGGTTCCTTCGCACGATGTAAATATCAACGGCACATTTAATGTGTTGCGGGCGGCGAAAGATGCCGGTGTCAGGCGGGTGGTGTACGCCGCTTCTTCTTCAGCGTACGGCGACACGCCGGTCCTGCCGAAGATCGAGACAATGCAGACGAACCCGCGATCTCCCTATGCGGCGCAGAAGCTCATGGGCGAGTATTACATGTCTGTGTGGGCTTCATGTTTCGGTCTGGAGACGGTGAGCCTGCGGTACTTCAATGTGTTTGGACCGCGGCAGGATCCCTCGAGCGCTTATTCGGGAGTGCTCTCGTTGTTCATGAAAGCTGTTCTGGAGCGGACTTCGCCCACCATTTTCGGGGACGGCGAGCAATCCCGCGATTTCACTTACGTGGAAGATGTGGTCTCGCTCAATCTGAAAGCTGCCCAGGCGCCGGCGAGCGTCTCGGGGAAGTTCTACAACGGCGGAAACGGCTGGCGCATTACGCTGAATCAGGCCTGGGAATTACTGCAGAAAATTGAGGGCGTTCAGATACCCGCCACGTATGGTCCGCCTCGCGCCGGCGATGTTCGGGATTCACAGGCGGACACGACGCTAACGGCGGCTGCGCTGGGGTATTCGCCCAAATTCTCGTTTGAACACGGTATGCGCTCGACCCTAGACTGGTACCGCACGAACGCCGATTAGGCTTTGGGACACGCGGACCCCCGGCCGCCTCCGTTCTGTGACGGGCAACCATCGATATTGCCTGCCTCTGCCCTATGGAGCGAAGCGTCGGAAGAAGCTGTCATCTTTCCACTTTGGCCGCTCCGAATTGTTGGCTACTCGCTGAATCAGTTCAAAAATAATCCGGTCGAATTTCGCGGCAGATGCCTTGTCCACCGGCTGATTCAGATCGTCAGCCGGCTTGTGATAAATGGTCTTGACCCACTCAGTGCGAATCTTTTCTTCCGGCGATCCAGACTCATAACCGAACTTAAACGCCAGCGACGGGACACCACGGCGGATAAAGCTGTACTGATCGCTGCGAATGAATCGGTTCTGCTCCGGCTCGCGGTCAGTCTGAACATCCACACCAACGTCCTTTGCCGCGGCGCGAACCGCATCGCCCAGAGTCGATTCCGACAGGCCCTGAACCTCCAGAACCTTAAGATCGTAGAGCGGCAGAAACATGTCGAGATTGATATCCGCCACAATCTTTTCAAACGGCACGGTGGGCCGCGAAGCAAAATAGCGGGAACCCAGTTCGCCTTTTTCTTCGCCGGTCACCGCCAGAAAGATAATCGAGCGTTTCGTTTTCACGCCGGACGCCTTGAACAGCCGCGCCACTTCCAGCACTGAAGCAACACCAGAGGCATTATCCATAGCCCCGTTGTACAGGCCGTCGCCATTAACTGCCCGGCCAATACCCAGGTGATCCAGGTGCGAGGAGAACACTACATACTCATCTTTCAGCTTCGGATCGGACCCGGGCAGGATGCCCACCACGTTTGGCGCTTCAGTCACGCCGGTAATCGCAGTCATTTTAGCCTGCAGTGTGGCGGCCAGAGGGAACCGAGGCAGGGGCTCATTGGCTGCGGCGGCTTTCAAAAGTGACTCGAACGTGTGGCCGGAGCCGGCGAAGAACTTCTCGCCTCCATTCCTGTTGATAGCGACCGCAACCTGCTGGCCGGCCGTCTCGCGGAGGTCGGGGTCTGCGAGGCTCATCAGGACCTGACCAGGTGTCGGTGTGCCCGCTCTGCCGCCAGCACCACCTTTCCCCGGGGCAGCTGCCGCGTCAGGCACCGGCACGCGCGGGTTCGCAATAATACCGATTCCGACCGCCCCGGCTTTCTTAAACGCAGCCCAGCGCTCCACTCCGGAAGAGTAATGCGATTTGAGATTTCCGGAGGCGGCGACCGGCCCTGGCGCACTCACATATACGGCAATCTTGCCTTTCAGATCCAGTCCATCAAGGTCGCTGTAGTTGGCTTCCGGAATGACCATTCCATAGCCGACAAACACCATGGGCGCGGTGATAGTGGCGGCTTCACCGCGGCTGTTCATTTGCACCTCTGCACCGGGTTGGGCGAGTTGCAGCGCTTCCGTCTGGCCGTCGCGCACGAGCGACACGCTGGATTCCGCCTCCACCAGCGTGCGTGTCTCGAACTTCACCGGCTGCTCATAACCGGAAATGTCGCCGGGCTTGAGCCCGAAGCTTTCGAACTTACCCGCTACATAACGCGCCGCCTGTCGATAGCCCTCGGAACCGGTGTTCCGGCCCTCCAGCCTGTCATCGGCGAGGAACTGAATATGCGCCCACCAAAGATTGCCTTCCGCAACGTAATCGGCGGCCGTGAGCGAGGCAGCAGCGAACAGAACGAAAACAAGGGCGGTCTTTTTCATGGGGCGCTACTGCAGATCCTTTGGCAAAGAGTTCAGAATGAAGTCGCTGATATCGTGCTTCAGCTTCGCGTGCGAATCGCTGTCGATGTAGAGCATATGACCGGCCTGATAGAAATCCCACGTGATGTTTCGGTGCATCAGCGGGCTCAGGCCCATGTGGTTGAACGTGTATTCCACAGCGAAGTAGGGCGTAGCGAGATCGAAATACGCGGCAGCCACCAGCACCTTCATGTAAGGGTTCTTCACCATGGCCGAACGGAGCATGCTCGTGGTGTCGCCGAAACCGTTCTGGACACCATAATCCCAGGGCTGAATGCCGCCGCTGGTGTAGTACCGCATGTCCGTCTTGTAATTCAGCTCATTCCGAATGTAGTTGGTGAACATCGAGACGAAGGGCGGCGTGATGAGGGAACTTGAGGGATCATACTCGCTGGTCTCGCCGGTGTTCAGTGAGGACGGGCCTTTCAAACGCCCGTCGTACCGGCCAATCGTCTCGTGCTGATCGCGCAGTAACTGGCGAGTGAAGTGAGCTACGTCCCAACGCAGATTGCTGTCGTCGATGTACCGGGGCTCCAGACCCGTGAAGCGCGTCAGTTTTTCTATGACGGCTTTGCGTTCAGCAAGCGGAAGGTCGTCCCCCTTCGCAAGCGCGTTCGCGTAGTCATTCATCGCGAATGTTTCGGCTTCTTTCAGGAACGACTTGAGATCTTTCTTTTGCAGCTCCGCCGAGACTTTCTTGTGGTACCACGCATCCGCCGCATAGGTGGGGAACTCAAGCTGAAAAACCAGATCGTCACTGTGGCTCCAGATGGTCTCCAGGTTGAGCGTGGTTCCGATCAGCACGAGCCCGTTGAAGGCAATACCGCGATCAATTAAGTAGCCCGCCAGGCCCGCCGCGCGAAACGTGCCATAGCTTTCGCCCGCGATGAACAGCGGCGAAGCCTCGCGCTCATTGCGGATCAGGTACATGCGCATGAACTCGCCCACCGAACTGATATCGCCCTGCACCCCGTTCATGCGGCGCGCGACATCTACCGATTTGGCGCGGCTGTAGCCGGTGCCTACCGGGTCGATAAACACCAGGTCGGTCTTGTCGAGCCAGGTATTCGGGTTATCACGCAACTGAAAGGGCGGGGGAGGCATGCCGCCGTTCGGCATCAGACGGGGGCTGCGTGGACCCATGCCGCCCATATGAACCCATACCGACGGCGCACCTGGGCCACCGTTGAAGCAGAAGGTCAGAGGCCGCTTCGCGTGGTCGGTGACGCCATCAAGCGTATAAGCCATGTAGAAAATGTGCGCTTCGGTTTCGCCTGACGCATCTTTCAGCGGCATTTGGCCGACGGTGGCCGTGTAATCCAGTTTTTTGCCGTCCAGCGAGACGGAGTGCTGCGTGATGACCGGCTTCTCATCGATCTCGCCGCCCACTGCAGGTCCGGGGCCGGCGATAACGCCTCCGCGCCCTGCGCGTCCGCCAGGGGTTGCGGGGGCGTTTGCAGCAGGGGTTCTGGCGGGTGTCTCGGCCGGGATGGGGGCAGCGATTTGTGCGGGTTGCGGGGCTGGCTGTTGTGTCGGCTGTTGTATCGCCGGTGGCGTCGCCTGGGCAAGAAGAGCGAATAAGAGAGGGGCGATCATGAAAGATATCTCCTGAATGCTGCGGGTGTTTGCCGATGATAGCGCTTATTTCCCGTTGACCCCAATTTTCGTCACGATGTCCTTCGCCATGGCGTTCGGGATAGGAATCGAGAGATTGTACTGGGCAATCTTCCATTCTCGCCCGTCAAGCACCAAAACACCGGAACCTCGGCAGACGCCCAGATTCGTCGTGTCCAGCATTTCATCGAACCAGGAGATTTTGCCATCTTTTGAAAAATCGATGTGGCGGTCGCGAGGTTTAAAATCCCAGGTTGTCTTTCGCTGAAAATGGGGGCGTGCAAATTCGCGGAATTGTGTCACGGTCCAGCGCTCGCTGGCATCGGTGCCGATGAAAACGGCGTTTGCGGAGAAGTGGGCGAAGTACCGAGGCTCGTCGGCGAGGGCTGCGGCCCGGTGCCAGTCATCCAGAACTGCTGCGACACGGCCTGACGGGGACTGCGCCAAAGCAGGTTCGGCGAGCAGCAGAAGGATTAGCAGGAGTTGCTTCATGCTCTGGTCACGAGTATAGCTTTCAGGGCCATAAAAGCATGATGAACAAACGTCTGATCACCGTCACCACGGCTGCGGCATGCGCAATTTTTGTTCTGACCGCTCAACCGCCAGCGCCGCCGGCGGTTACACATCAGCGCACGCTGATCGGCCGGGACGGCACAGGTGAGATCCCGGAGTTCCTTCGGGCATATAACGGCAAAATTCCGCCGCTGGCGGGCGCTAACTCAGCTTTCACCCCTTTTATGAACAAATGGATACGCGGACGACAAAGGCCCTGTACAGCCGCATTCAGGAAGCGACCGGTGGTTTTCCGCCGCCCGGCTATCGCCTCGACGAACAGTTGTACCTCAACCTGACGGCGTACGTTTTACAAACGAACGGGGCGCGGCCGGGAACGCAGCCACTGACCCAGCCACGGCTGTAGAGATCCGGTCCATAGCGAAGCTGCAAAAGAATTCAGGTGGTAAGTGGCTTTGGGACACGCGGACACCCGGCCGCGTCTTCCCGGTGACGAATCACTTCTGACGCGCGCAGCTGCACTTGTGTTTTCTACAGATTACTGCACGCTCCCTTTGTCCAGGATCACTCCCGTTGCCTTGAGTCCCTCTGCAATTCTGCTCCGCGACGTGCCGCTCCTGATGAACGTGAAGAGGCCCCGCTGATCCCATACCGGCCGCCACATTTTCCGAGCCCGCGACGCTGCTAAGGGAGCGTTCTTAATCACAGCCTCCGGCCTGAGCGCCCACCGCAAACTCACCTAAATAAGCCCTCAGTTCGTCCCGCACCCGACGAAAAATAGCCATAGGCTCCTCATCCGTACTCTGCGACGCCGGCGGTGGGTCTTCGAAACTGTGATGCAGCCGTTTCACCGCACCCATAAACAACGGGCAACTTTCTTTCGCGTTATCGCAAACGGTGATCACGTAATCGAAGTGTTGCCCCTCGAATTCATCCACATGCTTCGAGCGATGCCCCGAAATATCGATTCCCAACTCGTCCATGGCGGCAATCGCCTCGGGCCGGACAATCCCCGGTTTGGTGCCCGCACTCTCAACCTCGAACTTCTCCCCGGCATCATGCCGAAGCAGCCCTTCCGCCATCTGGCTGCGCGCGGAATTTCCCGTGCAGAGGATAAGCACCCGTATTTTCTTCATCGCGATTGAACCTCCGCCACCGGGAACCAATGCCGCGTGCGATTGCAAGCCGCGCAGACCGAGAGCATCACGGGCACCTCCACAAGGACTCCGACCACCGTTGCAAGGGCCGCGCCGGAATCCGGGCCAAACAACGTAATTGCCGTGGCCACGGCAAGCTCAAAGAAATTCGATGCCCCGATGAGAGCGCCGGGAGCCGCTACCGCATGCTCGACTTTCAGCCATTTCATCAGGCCATAAGCCAGCCCCGCATTCAGGTAAACCTGTAGCGTGATCGGCACGGCGATCAGCAGCACATGGAAGAACCGGCTCGTAATGTGATCGGCCTGAAACGCGAATATCAGCACCAGCGTTCCGAGCAGTGCCGCAATTGTGACCGGCGCGAGTCTCGGCAGGAGTGACTCTTCAAACCAGGTCCGCCCGCGCTTGCCCACCAGCAACACTCGCAGGAATGCACCGGCGATTAGGGGCACCACCACAAAGACGAGCACGGAGGTCAGGAGCACACTAAAAGGCACCGTGAGCGATGACGCCCCATGCACCAGAAGCTGCACAATCGGCACGAACAGCACCAGCATCAGCAGATCATTCACTGATACCTGAACAAGCGTATAGGCTGCATCGCCTTTGGTCAGGTGGCTCCAGACGAACACCATCGCCGTGCATGGCGCAGCCGCCAGAATAATACAGCCCGCGATGTACTGATCGGCTTCGGCGGGCGTGATGAAAACGGCAAAGATGATCCGGAAGAACGCCCAGGCAAGAAGCGCCATGGAGAAAGGCTTCACCACCGACGGAGCCCCACATTTCTGATCGATGAGAAGTCAACCTTCATCATCATGGGCGTAATCATCAGCCAGATCAGGACGGCAATCGGCGCATTGATCTGGCTCCCGTGCCCGAATTCGACACCCCTGAGGCCCGCGACTACGGAAGGAAGCAGCTTTCCGGTTCCAATGCCCGCCAACATGCAAAGCGCGACCCAAACCGACAGATAGCGCTCGAAGGTGCCAAGCCCGCCGCTGGCCTGAACGGACTTGTTTGCCAATGCTTCAGCCATTGCGCTATCCGCAGCAGCCGGGGGCGCAGCAGCCCGCGGGCTTCGTGGCGCGAATGAAGGCGCTCATAAACTTGCCCTCCACCGCCTGAGCCATCGCGTCCACGTCGACACCCTGTCCGCTCAGAAATGTCCTTGCATCCTCAATGCTGTAAACCCGCGTGGGTTCAACATCGATATCGGTAAACCCGGCTTTGGCAAGCTTTCCGGTGTATTCGGAATCCATGAGTGCCCCCGCGATGCAACCCACCCAGAGCAGCATGTTCTTCCGCACTTCGTCGGGTACTTCCCCGCGTGTCACCACATCGGACACGGCGAACCGGCCGCCCGGCTTCAGCACCCGGAAAGCTTCGCGCAACACGCGGTCTTTATCGGCGGAAAGGTTAATCACGCAGTTGCTGATAACCACATCGACCGAATTATCGGGCAGCGGGATATGCTCGATTTCGCCTTTGAGAAACTCGACGTTCTCAACCCCGGCCTTGCGCTGGTTCTCGCGGGCAAGCGCCAGCATTTCATCCGTCATGTCGAGGCCATAGGCTTTGCCGGTCGGACCGACTCGCCGGGCCGACAGGAGGACATCGATGCCGCCTCCCGACCCGAGATCGAGCACGGTTTCACCGGCATTCAGCTTCGCCAGGGCCGTGGGATTACCGCAGCCGAGCGAAGCCAGTACAGCTTCTTCCGGCAAGGCGCCTGTTTGCGCGGCGTCGTAAAGAT